>JBFIMV010000083.1:0-8198 GCA_041611575.1 Desulfuromonadales bacterium
CACTGGTCGGCCACGACCCATGCCTGGGCCGAAGTCTACCTCCCCGGGCCGGGCTGGAAAGGCTTCGATCCGACCAGCGGCGAAGTGACCGGTCACCGGCACATCCCCGTGGCCGTGGCCCGTCACCCGGAGGCCGTTCCCCCGGTCGCCGGCAGTTTCATCGACCTGCCGGGCCTGCCGCCGGCGTTGATCGTCGATGTGCGCGTGGTGGCGCTCTAGCTCATACCTCTTTTCAATTGGATGTGATTTGAGTTGACGGGACGGGAGCCCTTGGTGAAAACTGTGGCCCTGTTCCCATTTTCCCTTTGGAGCACCGTCCGTGATTTACTGGCTTCTCTACCTGGCCACCGGCGCCTTTGCCGGCGTTCTGGCCGGCCTGCTCGGCGTCGGCGGCGGCCTGATCATCGTCCCGTTGCTCAGCTTCGTGTTCACCGCCCAGCACATGCCGGACGCCTACATCCTGCACCTGGCCCTCGGCACCTCCCTGGCCAGCATCATGTTCACCTCGGTCTCCAGCCTGCGCGCCCATCATGCCCGGGGCGCCGTCAACTGGCAGGTCGTCAAGGGGGTCTCCATCGGCATCCTGACCGGAACTTTCCTGGGATCCTGGGTCGCCGCCCAGCTCACGACCGGTTTTCTGCGCATCTTCTTCGTCGCCTTCCTCTATTACGTCGCCCTGCAGATGCTGCTCAACATCCGCCCCAAGCCCTCCCGCCAGGTTCCCGGCAACGGCGGGCTGTTCGGCATGGGCAACCTGATCGGCGGCGTCTCGAGCCTGGTGGGCATCGGCGGCGGCAGCCTCTCCGTGCCGTTCCTCGTCTGGTGCAACCTGACGATGCACAACGCTGTCGGCACCTCGGCGGCCATCGGTTTCCCCATCGCCGTCGCCGGAGCGCTCGGCTACACTCTGAACGGCCTGACGATCGACGGCCTGCCCACCGGCAGCCTCGGCTTCGTTTACCTGCCGGCCCTGGCCGGCATCGCCCTGGCGAGCATCTGCACGGCGCCAATCGGCGCCCGGCTGGCCCACAGCCTGCCGGTGACCCGCCTGAAAAAAGTCTTCGCCCTGTTGCTGCTGGTCATGGGCACGCGCATGCTCATGGCGCACTTCTGAAGCCTTCTCAAGAGCCTGGGAGAATCCGGGCTTGACAGTTAGTATCATGCGTCTGCCATCGCGGCGGCGCCGAAACGCGGACCAACATGCACGAAACCCATGAATTTCTGCGCGCTCTCGCGGTGGTGCTGTGCGTCGCGGCGGTCACCACGGTCGTCTTCCAGCGCCTGCGTCAGCCGGTCATCCTCGGCTACATCCTGGCCGGCCTGATCGTCGGCCCGCACCTGCCGTTCCCGCTGGTGGCCGACAGCGACATCGTGCACACCCTCTCCGAGATCGGCGTCATCCTGGTCATGTTCTCTCTCGGCCTCGAGTTTTCCTTCAGAAAACTCGGTGAGGTCGGCCCCACGGCGGCTTTGACCGCCCTGGTCGAGACCAGCCTGATGATGTGGCTCGGCTACAACGTCGCCCAGCTCTTCGGCTGGACAACCCTGGAGAGCCTGTTCACCGGCGCCATACTCGCCATTTCCAGCACCACCATCGTCGCCAAGGCCTTCCAGGAGCAGAAGGTCACAGGCAAGTTGCGCGAACGGGTCGTGGGGATCCTGATCGTCGAGGACCTGATCGCCATCCTGCTGCTCGCCACCCTGACCGCCGTCGCCACCGGCAGCGGCCTCGCTGCCGGACCGCTGACCATCACCGTCGGCAAGCTGGGCGTCTTCCTGGTCGCCCTGATATCGGTCGGCCTGTTGCTGGTCCCCAGGACGATGCGCCTGATCATACGCCTCAACCGACCCGAGACGATCGTCATCTCCAGCGTCGGCCTGTGCTTCGCCCTGGCCCTGCTCGCCCACGCTTTCGGCTACTCGGTGGCCCTCGGCGCCTTCATCGCCGGGTCCCTGATCGCCGAGTCGGGGGAGGAGAAGAAGGTCGAGAAGCTGGTCGAGCCGGTCCGCGACATCTTTGCCGCGGTCTTCTTCGTTTCGGTGGGAATGCTCATCGACCCGTCGCTGGTGGTGCGCTACTGGCCGGCGATCCTGGTTCTGACCATCGTGGTGGTCAGCGGCAAGGTGCTCGGCGTCTCAGTCGGCTCCTTTCTCACCGGCAGCCGGTTGCGCACTTCGATCCAGTCGGGGATGAGTCTGGCGCAGATCGGTGAATTCTCCTTTATCATCGCCGGGCTGGGGTTGACCCTCGGCGCCACCGGCAGCTTTCTCTATCCGGTGGCGATCGTCGTTTCGGCGCTCACCACCCTGTCGACTCCCTGGCTGATCCGCGCTTCGGACCCGGTGGCCAGCTGGGTCGACCGCATCCTCCCCCGGCCGCTGCAGACCTTCAGCGTCCTCTACGGCAGCTGGATCGAGGGCCTGCGCAACGCGCCGCGCTCGCAGGGGACCGTCGCCAAAATCCGCAGGCTGCTGATCATGTTGCTGCTCGATGCGGCGATTTTTGCGGCGATTGTTGCCGGCGCCTTCTCTTTCAGCGACCGACTGATCGTGCTGGCTCAGGAACATGCCGGGTTGCCGTCGCAGCTTGCCTGGCCGCTGCTGATCGTCCTGGCAATCACCCTGGCTGCGCCCTTCTTCCTTGGCGTCGTGCGGCTCGGCCGCCGACTCGGCGTCACCCTGGCCGAGCTCGTTCTGCCGGCCAGCGGCGGCAACCGCCTCGACCTCGCCGATGCCCCGCGCCGCCTGCTCGTGGTCACCTTCGAGATCGCCATCGTTGTCATCATCGGCGCGCCGCTGGTCGTACTCACCCGCCCGTTCCTCCCTGCCGGACAGGGGATCGCCCTGCTGCTGGTGATGATTGCCGTACTCGGCGTCGCCTTCTGGCGCAGCGCCACCAATCTCCAGGGACACGTCCGCGCCGGCAGCGAAGTGATCGTCGCCGCCCTCGCCAAGCAATCCCGCACCCGGGGAGGAGCCACGACGCAGAAGGAGCTCAGCCAGGTTGAGCAGCTGTTACCGGGCCTCGGCGCGCTCACCGCTGTCCGCTTGACATCCTCCTCCCCTGCCGTGGGGCTGACCCTGGCCGAGCTCAACCTGCGCGCCCTGACAGGCGCATCGGTACTCGCCATCACCCGCGCTGATGGTCCCGTCATCGCGCCTACCGCCAAGGAGACCCTGCAGGCCGGCGACGTGCTCGCGCTGACCGGCACCCAGGACGCCATCGAAGCCGCCCGCAACGAGCTTCAGGCGCGGCGTCGCAAGGACCCGGCCTGACTCTCTGCCGGAAACCTGTTGTCGTCGGGACTTCCAACGCAGCGCAATTGACACCCCTGGGGCAATCCGCTAATGTTCCCAACTCATCTTCGTTCACCTGCACATCATGACGATATGACGCTCTTCCGTCCGCATTGGCCCGGCGCTGCTGGCGCTTTGCACAAGAGGATTATTCGCGATGTCTTTTGAATCTCTCGGCCTGCGCGCCGAACTGCTGAGCGCGATCGCCGCCCAGGGCTTTATCACGCCGACCCCCATTCAGGCCCAGGCGATCCCGGTGATCTTCGAAGGCTGCGACCTGTTGGCCGGCGCCCAGACCGGTACCGGCAAGACGGCGGCCTTCGCCCTGCCGATCGTGCAGATGCTGGGCGAAAACACCCCGGCGAGAAAGCGTCGGCGACCGCGTGCGCTGGTGCTGGTGCCGACCCGCGAACTGGCGGCCCAGGTCAGCGAACAGATGCAGAATTACGGCCGTCGCCTGTCGCTGCGCTCGACCATGATCTACGGCGGGGTGAACATCCAGGCGCAGATCGAACGGCTGCATCGTGGCATCGACATCGTGGTGGCGACCCCGGGGCGACTGCTCGATCACGCCGAACGGGGGACGATCAACCTGGACGAGATCGAATTCCTGGTGCTCGACGAAGCCGACCGCATGCTCGACCTGGGATTTATCGACGACATCCTCAGGGTGGCGCAGTACCTGCCGGAGCATCACCAGAGCCTGCTCTTTTCAGCGACCTACTCACCGAGCATCAAGCAGCTTGCCGACGAGCTGCTCGACAAGCCGCGACGGATCGAGGTGGCGCGTCGCCAGATCACCGCCGACGCGGTGACCCAGGCGGTCTACCCGGTGGAGCAGAGCCGCAAGCGGGAGATGCTCTCACACCTGATCCGCAAGGGGGAATGGAGCCAGGTGCTGGTCTTCACCCGCACCCGCTATGGTGCCGACAAACTGACCGCAGAACTGCTCTTCGATGGCATCAAGGCCGCGCCGATCCACAGCAACAAGAGCCAGTCGGTGCGGACGCGAACCCTGGCGGAGTTCAAACGCGGCGAATGGCGCGTGCTGGTGGCGACCGATGTCGCGGCGCGCGGCCTCGATATCGAGCGCCTGCCCTACGTGGTGAATTACGAGCTGCCCCAGGTCCCCGAAGATTACGTACACCGCATCGGCCGCACCGGTCGCGCCGGCGAGGACGGGGTCGCCCTCTCGCTGGTCTGCCCGGCGGAGAAGCCGCTGCTGCTCGCAATTGAGAAACTGCTGAAATACACCATCCCGCAGCAGACGGTTGCCGATTTCCCCCTGATTGCGGTCAAGCGCGGCACGCTGGCCAAGGTCGCCAAGGCCACCAAGGGCTCGGCCAAACCGAAGAAGAAGTCGGCCACGGCCAAGCCGGCAAAACCGGCCAAAGCAGCCAAACCTGTAAAGAAACAGAAGTCGGTCAAGACCAGGACGGTCAGGCAGAAGAGCACCGTCACGGCCACCAAGCCCGTCGCCAAGACCGGACGGCGCGGCAGCAGGTCCTGACTATTATGGCCGACTGGCAGCTGATCGACACGGCACAGATACCGGGTCACGATGGCGCTCTGCAGCTCCATCAGAAGGGCGCGGAATATTCTATCGGCATCCAGGGCGGCGGCGTCCTGATGAGTACGCGGGCACACAGCTCCGAAGACGCCCTGGCGGAAGTCGCCTGCAAGATCATCGCCGCTCGTCCACTCCCCCGCGTGCTGATTGGCGGCCTGGGAATGGGCTTCACTCTGGCTGCAGCCCTGCGCCACCTCGGCCCTGACGCGGAGGTGGTGGTGGCCGAACTGGTGCCGGCGGTGGTGAAATGGAACCGCGGGCCGCTCGGCGAGTATGCCGGACACCCGCTGCAGGACCCCCGGACCAGGGTGCGCGAGAGCGATGTCGCCAAAATCCTCAAGAAGGAACGCAAAGCGTTCGATGCCATCCTGCTCGATGTCGACAACGGCCCCGAAGGTTTTACCCGCAAGAAGAATGACTGGCTCTACTCGATCGACGGCCTGACCGAAGCCTACGCGGCCCTGCGGCCGCAGGGCCTGCTGGCCGTCTGGTCGGCCGCGTCTTCGCGCAACTTCACGGAACGCCTGCGCAAGGTCGGGTTCAAGGTGAGGCAGAACCGGGTGCATGAACACGAGAACAAAGGGGATCTCCACACGATCTGGCTAGCGGAGCGTGGCAGTTGAACTCTTGTCAGCAATAGAAAACTGATTAACGCAGAGACGCAGAGAAAGTCACAAAAAATTACAGCAAACTTTTCTATCAGTTTAGAGTCGAAAAACATGACTCAGGGTTGATCCTAAATGATTGAAGCAGAAAAAGATTTGATACTCAGGATACTGGTCGAAGAGACCGGCCTGCAAAACGCGCAGGTCAGGCAGACCATCGCCCTGCTCGAAGAGGGGGCGACCGTCCCGTTCATCGCCCGTTACCGCAAGGAGGCGACCGGTGAGCTCGACGAGGTGCAGATTCGTCTGCTGCAGGAGCGTCTGGGGTATCACACGGAGTTGAATGAGCGCCGGCAGACGGTACTCAAGTCGATCGAGGAGCAGGGGAAGCTGACCGCCGAGCTGCGGCTGAAGATCGAGGCGGCCCGGCAGAAGACCGCGCTGGAAGACCTCTACCTGCCGTACAAGCCGAAGCGGCGAACCAAGGCGTCGATCGCCCGGGAGCGGGGGTTGGAGCCACTCGCCGAGCAGCTGCTTGCAGCGCTTGGCAGTCGTGGTTTGTCCGACCTGGAGCTCGCCGAGTCTTTCATCAACCCGGAGTTCGAGGTCGCCACGGCGGCCGACGCCCTGGCCGGTGCCGGGCATATTCTCGCCGAGCGGTTCGCCGACGATGCTGCAGCCCGGGCGGTTGTGCGCGAACTGACCTGGCAGCAGGGGCTGTTCTGTTCGCAACCGGCCCGGGGCAAGGAAGGCGCCGTCAGCAAGTTCGAGATGTACTACGATTTCAGCGAACCGCTGCGGCAGGTCCCCTCGCACCGCATGCTGGCCATGCGCCGCGGCGAGAAAGAGGAGATACTGCGCCTGCGGATCGAGGCGCCTGAGGAGGAGATTCTGAGTCGTCTGTCGGGGCTTTTCGTCCCCGCGGAGAGCCGCTTCGCCGATCTGCTGCGGGGATTCATCGCCGAAGCCTATCACCGCCTGCTGGCTCCTTCCATCGAAGTGGACCTGCGCCTGCAGGCCAAACAGGCGGCCGATGACGAGGCAATCCGGGTCTTTGCGGAGAACCTGCGCAACCTGCTGCTCGCCGCGCCGGCCGGCAGCCGCAGGGTGCTCGGCATCGACCCCGGGCTGCGCACCGGCTCCAAGCTGGCGGCCGTCGATGAGACCGGCCGCTTTCTCGAGCATGTAACCATCTACCCGCATACCAGCGGCGACGCCAGGCTTGCCTCGTCCAGACAGGAGCTGCTGCGCCTGATCAGGGCACACGCCATCGAGATGGTAGCCATCGGCAACGGCACGGCCGGCCGCGAAATGGACCAGTTCGTCCGGCTCTGTCTCAAAGAGGCCGGCTTGAAGCTGCAGGTGGTCATGGTCAGCGAGGCCGGCGCCAGCGTCTATTCGGCATCGGATATCGCCCGCGAGGAGTTCCCCGACCTCGACCTGACGGTGCGCGGCGCCATCTCCATCGCCCGCCGCCTGCAGGACCCGCTGGCCGAACTGGTCAAGGTCGACCCGAAGAGCATCGGCGTCGGCCAGTACCAGCACGACGTCAGCCAGACCGCGCTGAAAAAGGCGCTCGACGAGGTGGTTGAATCCTGCGTCAATTATGTCGGGGTCGACCTGAACACCGCCAGCTGGGCGCTGCTGAGCTTCGTCTCGGGGATCAGCGAGTCGCTGGCCAAGGCGATCGTGCGCCATCGCGACCTGCAGGGCGCCTTTATCCGGCGGGATCAGTTGCTCGAGGTGGCGCGCTTCGGCCAGAAGACCTATGAGCAGGCCGCCGGCTTTTTACGCATCCGGGGCGCCGAACAGCGGCTGGACAATTCAGCGGTTCATCCGGAACGCTATACGCTGGTCGAGCAGATGGCGACGGACCTCGGCGTCTCCCTCGCCGCGCTGATTGCCACCCCGAGCCTGCCGGACAAAATCCGGCTGGAGCGTTACGTCGGCCCGGACATCGGTCTGCCGACGCTGCGCGACATCATCAGCGAGCTGAAAAAACCGGGGCGTGATCCGCGTGAGACCTTCGTCACCACCAGCTTTCGCGAGGATGTCACGGAGGTCAGGGACCTCAAGGAAGGAATGACCCTCAACGGCGTCGTCACCAATGTCGCCGCCTTTGGCGCCTTTGTCGATATCGGCGTGCACCAGGACGGCCTGGTGCATGTCAGCCAACTCGCCGACCGGTTCGTCAAAGACCCGAACCAGGTGGTCAAGGTCGGCCAGCAGGTGCAGGTCCGGGTCCTGTCGGTTGACGTGCAGCGCATGCGGATCGGCCTGACCATGCGTCGCGGCGAACTGGAGAAACCGCCGGAGAAGAAGGATCGGCCCGCCAGACCACAAGCCGAAAAGAAGACGGACAATACCTTGACCGGTATGGCCGCGGCGCTGGAAAAGTCGGGCTTCCGGGTCAGGAAGGGCTAAAATTTCAGGGAGCTCGCCTGAAGAATAAATTGCGGGTCTATAATGTGTGACGCCACTAAGTCTCTAAGACACCAAGAAAGACCTTAATGGTTTTGTAAACTCACAAGAGACTTGTTTCTCTTTGAGTCTTGGTGCCTTGGTGGCAAGTTTACGCGTTTCCAGGTTGAATCTTATTGTTGGTTGCAGTTCCGTTTATTTAAGAGCCGACTCCATGACGGACATCCTGCTCATCCAGCCGCCAGCGCTGAAACCCTCGGAGCCGCCGCTCGCCCTGGCGGTGCTGCTTGCGCACCTCGAGGCAC
>JBFIMV010000084.1:0-8129 GCA_041611575.1 Desulfuromonadales bacterium
CCCCCGTCCATCGGACGGGGGCCCCCCTGAAACTGCAATTACAAACCCTCTCTTCGATACAAACCAGTCAAGCCTGCAAACACAAGCGGATAATCTTCGTACAGTATACACACCGCTTCTCACATTTCTCTTACAGCAAGCCCTTGCGCAGACTTTTTTTCTTAATATGCAACTTTACTGCATGCTGTTTTCGTTCAGCCATCCCTGACGGGGCGGCCGTTCCGGGAGATCTTCCAGGATTTCTTCGATCTCACCGACGGAAAACTTCTCCCGGGCCAGGGCTTCGCCATACTGCTTGAGAACCTGGCTCGCCTGCCCGGGGTTGTCTTGCACCATGCACAATTGGTAGAGGAGCCTGACGATCTCGTCGTTGGCCGGGTCGTAACGCAACGCGTCGCGCAGCAACCTGGCAGCCTGCTGGAAGCGGCCCGTGTCAGCCAGCAAACGCGCGAAAGTCTGGCTGGCGACGAGAAAGAGCTGTTCGAGCTCATCCTGAAAACCGACCGCAAGGTCACTGCCGAAATTGCCGGGCAGGAACCGTCCCTGCCAGAGGCTGAAGGCGGAAGAATAGGTGATCTCGGCAGGCCAAAGCTCATTGGAGGCCACCTGCTGCGCTGCCTTGCGGGCCAATCGCCGGAATTCATGGGCATCGATCCGGCAGTTCTCCAGCCCGAGGAAGCCACGCTTGAGAACAAGGTGTTTCTTACTGTCAAACGGGGTGAGGGCTTCATCAAGAGTGCGTCGTACGCGTGACAGCAGGGAGTCGAAACTTGAACGGGCGCGGGTTGTCGAGCTGTCTGGCCAGAGCTCGGCCTGAACCTCCTCCTGGGACACCCGGCCGTTCGCTGAGCCGACCAGCATCGCCATCAGCTGTCGTTGAGCCGGACTGAAATCCTCGGACCACAACAGGCGACGGCCATCGAACTGCAACTCGCAGCGGCCCAGCGTCTTGATGAGCAGAAACCGTTCCGTGTCGCTTCCTGCTGCCTCTGCCGGGCCGGTTACTGCCCCGCGGGCGCTGCCCCGCCGCAGCAGGGCCATGACGCGTGTCAGCAGCAGTTTCGGCGAGAACGGCTTGATCATGTAATCGTCGGCACCAACCTCGAGACCGACGACTATATCGTCCTCTTCGGCCTGGCCGGTCAGCATCAGGACAGGGATCCTGCCCAACCACGGGTCACGGCGCATGGCGCGGCAGACATCGAGACCGTTCATGCCCGGGAGATTGAGATCGAGGATGACGAGTTGCGGCGGATCTTCTTCTATCTGCTGCAGGCCCGTTTCTCCAGTGTGGGTGACCGAAACGCGATATTCCGCCTTGTTCAGACATGAATAAAGCAGCTCGCAAACGCTTTGATCGTCCTCGATTACCAGTACATGCGGCCTGTCCATGTGTGATCACCCCATTAGACCAGAGATTTGCAGGTTTCAACGCAGCAGAACGAAACCAAGCTGGCGACCTGTCCTGCCCCGGTCGCGCCGATAGGAAAAGAAGTTTTCCTTGTGGCAGCATGTACACTCGGCGACCAGGTCGATTGACGACCGCTCGATCCCGGCTTCTTCGAGCTGCAGCAAACAGCTTTTCTGCAGGTCGAGTTGCCAGTGCCCCAGGCTGACCTCGGTCGCGATCCGCTCCCACTGGCCGACCCCTTCGCGAAAGGCGTCGCGCACCGGTCGGTCGACCTCGTACTTGTGGGCGCCGATTCCCGGGCCGACGGCAGCGCAGAGGTCGCTCGCCCGGCAGTTGAACAGCTCGTTCATCGCCTTCACCGTACGACCGAGGAGTCCGACCGCCATGCCGCGCCAGCCGAGATGGATCACGCCGGCGACGTGTTTTTCGCGATCATACAGCAGCACGGGAAAACAATCTGCGACCAGAATACCGATCATGATGTTTCGCTGATCGGTGATGATGGCGTCGCTGGCAACCCGCTGGAAATGTGAGACTTCCGGGTTCGGCTGGTCGATCACCAGGATTTCACTGCCGTGCACCTGGTTGACCGTCAGCAGCAGGTGCGGATCCAGATCGAAAGTTCGCGCAAGCGCTCCGCGGTTGGCTTCAACCTGGGACGCCTGGTCACCGGAATTGAACCCGAGGTTGAGCGAGTTGAACGGCGCGCGGCTGCTGCCGCCGTTGCGCATTGTGAAGCCGGCATGCAGCCGCTCTGACTCGGCCCAGTTCGGTCTCAGGTACTGGATCTTCCCTTGTCTGGCTGTTTTCATTTTGCTCTCATCTCGGGCGGACCGGCGCGACGAGGCACGACAAGGTCAGCGGACGTGTAATGATATTTCTCTTCAAGATAAGCGACGATCCGCTGCAACTCCGCAGGCAATGGTGACTGGAAGAGCATCCCGGAACCGTCGGGGTGGACCAGGCCTAGCTGCCAGGCATGCAGGAACTGCCTGCCGAGCTCCTGGACCATGTCACGCAGGACGATGTCGGCGATGGCCCTGACGCGGCTGGCTGCACCGTACAGGGGGTCACCTGCGACCGGCAGGTCCATCTCGGCCAGATGGACGCGGATCTGATGCGTGCGCCCGGTTTCCAGGGTCAGGTCGACCAGGCTCAACCGGTCCTGGGCATAATGGCGCAACACTTGCCAGTGCGTCACCGCCTGACGGCCGCTGCGGGTTGTCGTCGACATCTTCTTGCGATGCACCGGGTGGCGACCGATCGGGCGATCGACCGTTCCTCGGAGCGCAGGAAACTCGCCATGCACCAGCGCGCGGTAGCGCCGCTGGACCGAGTGCGCCTTGAACTGTGCCGCCAGGTGGCGGTGTGTCCGATCATCCTTGGTGGCAACCATCACCCCCGAGGTATCCTTGTCGAGACGATGGACGATGCCGGGGCGAAGTTCTCCGCCGACCCCGGAAAGGTCACGGCAATGTCCCAGCAATGCATTGACCAGAGTACCACCGTGATGGCCGGGCGCCGGGTGCACGACCATGCCGGCCGGCTTGTCGATCACGATCAGAGCTGCATCTTCATAGAGAACATGCAGCGGAATCTCCTCAGCCTCGGCGGTCGCGGCTACCGGCTGCGGCAGGACCACCTTGACCGTTTCTCCGCCACGGAGCTTGCATCCCGCCTTACTCGTGACACCGTTGAGGGTAACGGCACCATCGTCGATCAAGCGCTTGATCTGGGAGCGGGTCAACTCCGGCAAGCACTCGTCGAGAAAACGGTCGAGCCGCTGCGCAACATGATCCGCAGAGACCTGCAGGGAGCGGCAGTCTGCCATGCGTCCTACCAGATGGAACTCTCGATTTTGCCCGCCTGCTTGATCATGACATCGACGATGGCGCGATCATAGAGATGATCCCGGTCGGCCATCTCGGGGGAGACCCTGCCGTAAAAATGCTCCCGACCTTCCTTCAGCTCTTCGGCGAGCACCTCGAAGACCGAATCGTTCTTGATCCCTTCCCGAACCTTTTCCTGATTATAGAGGGCGATATCCGAGATAATGGCGCGGGCTAGGCGAAACGCCAGTTTGGGATTGTCTACCAGCTTGGCCATGGGGCCTCCATGCTTGGAGTGAACAGATTATCGATGCGGGCCAACCGCCCCGACCTTCATTACTTCGACGGCAACACGAGGTAGAGACTCGTTTCGCCGCGTTGCAACAGAAGCAGCAGGCTCTTCTTGCCACGCCCCTGACTGCGAACTGCGGCAACGTCGGCCAGGCGACTGACACTGCGATTATTGATCATCAGAATCCGGTCACCGGCCTCAACTCCGCCGACAGCGGCGGTGCTCTCCGGCTCCACGGCGGCGACCCTCACCCCGCGACCATCCTCTTCCAGGGTCATCCCCAGCCAGGTGTCCGGTGCGGCCGCTGCCGGAGATTGTGCGCTGCCGTCCTTGGCCCGGGCGGCAACCTTCACGCCGAGCGTAAGGCGTGTCCCCTCACGCAACACTTCGATCGGGATCTCTCGCCCGAGCGGCGAGCTGGCCACCAGCAGCTGCAGTTCCCTGACGCCGCGGACCGGTTTGCCATCAAACGTGAGGAGTACGTCTCCGCGCCGCAGACCGGCCACGGCTGCCGGCGTGTCAGGCAAAACCTGGGTCACCAGGGCCCCGGTGACGCGATCGAGACCGAACGATGCGGCCAGCTCGGCGTCCAGAGACTGTATACTGACCCCCAGCCAGCCGCGGGTGACCTCGCCGGTGCTGATCAACTGGTCGGCAATCAGCTTCGCCAGGTTGATCGGTATGGCAAAACCGATCCCCTGGCCGCTGGCGACAATCGCGGTGTTGACCCCGACCACTTCACCGTAAATATTCAATAGTGGCCCACCCGAGTTCCCCGGGTTGATCGAGGCGTCGGTCTGGACGAAGTTCTCGTAGTCCTCGATCCCCACATCGGTCCGCCCGGTCGCCGAGATGACGCCGACGGTCAGGGTGCTGTCGAGGCCGAACGGATTGCCGATCGCCAGTGCCCATTGTCCGACCCGCAGGCGATCGGAGTCGCCGAGGACGACGACCGGCAGCGGTTCCTCCGTGTCGATCTTGATAACTGCGACATCGGTCTTGGGATCAACGCCGACCAGCTTGGCCGGAAATACCCGCTGGTCGGTGAGCCTCACCTTGATCTCCTCGGCCCCCGAAACCACGTGTTCGTTGGTCAGTATGTACCCATCGGCACTGAGGAGAAACCCCGAACCGAGACTGCGCTCACGTTGTTCCGTGGGCGGATGTCTGAAGAATTCGCCGAAAAACTCCTCGAATAGCGGGCTGATGCGTTCCCTGGTGCGCACCCGCTCGGCGCGGATGTTGACCACCGCCGGCGTGACTTTGCTGGACACTTCAATGAACGCCTGCTGCGAGAGAAGGAGCTCGGCGGCCGGCGCCTCGACCGGTGGCGGAGCCCCGGCGTCACGAACCGAAGTCGCCACATGAGTTTCACGCCGCTCCTCGCACCCTGAAAGCAGCAACCAGGGGAGCAGCAGCCAGACAAGCCCGACATGCGCGCTTTTGATCATAGGTGTCACCTCTTTGACCACGACTGTGCAGGTTAGCGAAAACAAGGGCTTGTGTCAATCTGAACGGGTCGACACCAGATCCTTGCTCCCTTCACGGGACCGCTATGCTATGGTCATCAAAGCTCTGTGCGGAGAACTCTTGCTACGATAGCATGGACACCGTCACGCAGGCCACTTCTCTTATGCGGCAGCCTTGACATACCGGCGATTTTCTTTAATCTTGACAGGTCAAGTGAAACACACCGTCGCGACGGTGCTATCTGACCCTTAAGGAGGCAAGACCATGGCAAAACGAGTTGGCGTCATTCTTTCCGGTTGCGGTGTCTACGACGGCAGCGAAATTCACGAGGCCGTGATCACCCTGCTGGCCATTGACCGGGCCGGTGCCGAAGCCGTCTGCATG
This sequence comes from Desulfuromonadales bacterium, assembly GCA_041611575.1. Lineage (GTDB taxonomy): Bacteria > Desulfobacterota > Desulfuromonadia > Desulfuromonadales > BM103 > JBFIMV01. The sequence continues at coordinate 5,387 of JBFIMV010000084.1, forward strand.
GCCCCGGACATTCAGCAGATGCACGTCATCAACCACCTCGCCGGAGAACCGGCCGCCGGTGAGACGCGCAACGTCCTGATCGAATCGGCCCGCATCGCCCGCGGCAACATCAAGAACCTGGCAACGGTCAAGGCCGGCGACATCGACGCCCTGATCCTTCCCGGCGGCTTCGGTGCGGCGAAAAACCTCTGCGACTTTGCCGTCAAGGGACCGGACTGCTCGGTCAACGCGGATGTTGCTCGCCTCATCAAGGAGATGTACGCTGCGAAAAAACCGATCGCCGCCGTGTGCATCGCGCCGGCCGTCCTGTCGAAAGTCCTCGGCAAGGAGAAGGTTGCCCACCAGCTGACCATCGGCACCGACGAAGGAACGGCCGCAGCCCTGAACAAGATGGGCTCGAAGCATGTCGACTGCCCGGTAAAGGAGTTTGTCGTCGACCGCGAAAACAAGCTGGTTTCGTCGCCGGCCTACATGCTCGCCGGAAGAATCTCCGAGGCCGCAGAAGGGATCGAGAAGACCGTCAAGGCCTTGATCGACCTCATCTGAGACCAACGGCAGGTAACGAGGCGGGTTACCCCTCTCGACATCACCGGACCAGGATATGCCCTGAGCGAGCAAAATAACGATTCTGCGCCGCGCCCCCGCGTTGAGCGCCTCTTTCCCTTTTCCTAAGGAGTTGACCATGGCCAAGTACCGCTGCGTCATCTGTGACTACATCTACGATCCCGCTGAAGGCGATCCGGGCAACGGCGTCGCACCCGGCACCGCCTTTGAGGATCTGCCCGGTGACTGGTGCTGTCCTCTGTGCGGCGCGGACACCAGCAACTTCGAACAGGAGTGACCCCCTCACCCCCTCCGCATGATGCGACAGGAGGCCCTCCTCCGTCGGGGTTCCGGGTCTGGCGTCCCGGGCTGATCAACTACCGGGACGCCCAGACCCGACAGGAGGCACTGGTCGCCGAGCGGCCTTCATGGTCTCACGACCTGCTGATCCTGTTGGAGCACCCGCCGGTTATCACCCTGGGTCGCAACAGCAGCCGGCAACACCTGCTCTGGACGGACGCGGCCCTTGAAAAAGCAGGCATCGATTGCGTTACCACCCGGCGCGGCGGCGACATCACCCTGCACAACCCCGGCCAACTGGTCGGCTACCCGATCGTCGACCTCAACCATTTCAATCGCGACCTGCATCTCTTTCTGCGTCGGCTTGAAGAGATCCTCGTCTGCACCCTGGCGGACTTCGGCCTTGCTGCTCGGACCGTCACGGGCCGGACCGGCGTATGGGTCGATGACCGCAAGATTGCATCGATCGGCGTGGCGGTCCGCCGCTGGATCAGCTATCATGGTTTTGCCGTCAACATCGACAACGACCTGACCGTCTTCCGCTCGATCGTCCCCTGCGGCCTCGAGAATGTCTCGATGACCTCTCTGGCACAGGAACTCGGCGGTCCGGTCGACAAGCGCTTGTTCAATGATAACCTGGTCCGGCATTTCGGCAGGATCCTCCGGAGGCCTTATCTCGGCAGATATGAAAAACCGACCACCCCGCAAACCTGATTGGCTCAAAGTCCGTTTTCCAGCCGGGTCGAACTACGTCCGCATCGACCGGTATCATCGCGAACGGGGACTTCACTCGGTCTGCCGCAGCGCCGCCTGCCCGAACCAGGGCGAGTGTTGGGAAAAGGGCACCGCCACCTTCATGATCCTTGGCGACCGCTGCACCCGCGACTGCCGCTTCTGCAACGTCCCCAACGCGACACCGCTGGCCATCGACCCCGAGGAAGCCGGCAAGGTGGCGGCGGCCGTGGCCGAGCTCGGCTTGCGCCATGCGGTGATCACCTCCGTCACCCGTGATGACCTTGCTGATGGCGGCGCCCGCCAGTTCGCCGAGGTCACCCGTGCAATCCATGCAGCCTCCCCCGGCTGCCGGGTCGAACTGCTGATACCCGATCTCAAGGGCGATCCGGAGGCCCTGAAAGTCATTCTTGCCGCGCAACCGGAGGTCCTGGGCCACAACCTGGAAACCGTCCCGCGCCTCTATCCGACAGCCCGGGCCGGAGCCGACTACCGGCGCTCACTGGCGTTGCTGGCCGCCGCGGCCGACATGGCCCCGGACATCCCGACCAAGTCGGGGCTGATGCTCGGGCTTGGAGAAACGCACGAGGAAATTCTCGCCGTCATGGACGATCTGCGTCGCTCGGACTGCGCCATGCTGACCCTCGGCCAGTACCTGCAGCCGACCCGCCGGCACCTGCCGGTCGTCCGTTACGTCGCGCCTGAGGAGTTTACCGCATTGCGCCGGGAAGGTCTCTCCCTTGGATTCACGCATGTCGAGGCCGGGCCGCTGGTGCGGTCTTCCTATCACGCCGCGGAACAATTCGAGGAGCGCCATCATGACCGATCCTGATCTGATTTACGAAACCATCATCCTCGGCTCCGGGCCGGCCGGCCTCACCGCCGCCATCTACGCCGGTCGCGGCCATTGCTGTCCCCTGCTCATCCACGGACGCCAGCCGGGGGGACAGCTCACCACCACCACTGCGGTCGACAACTTCCCAGGATTCCCGGAAGGGATTAACGGCCCCGAGCTGATGGAGAAAATGCGCCTGCAGGCGGAGCGCTTCGGCACGCAGTTCGTCGAGGGCGACGTCACCCGCGCCGACCTGCGCGAACGGCCCTTCCGCCTCTGGGTCGACGGCCAGGTCTACCGCTGCCTGAGCCTGATCATCGCCACCGGCGCCAC
>JBFIMV010000085.1:0-8125 GCA_041611575.1 Desulfuromonadales bacterium
ATACCCCGGCGGGCCCGGCCTTTGGGGCCGGGGACTTTCTGCTGCTTAGTACAGGGTCAAGAGGTCAAAGAGAGAGGCAATGCCTGGCCTCTTGACGACGGTCGTCATTCGCACCGCTTTGCGAAGAAAGGCGCACTCCTCGTGAAAGCATCACAGCCTCTTGCGATCCAGCCCCCGGTACTGGATCGCCTCGGCGAGATGTGCTTGAAGTATCCCATTCTCCCCTGCCAGGTCGGCAATCGTTCGCGCCACCTTGAGGATGCGGCTGTAGGTGCGCGCCGACAGGCCGAGGCGGTCGGTGACCATCTCCAACAGCTTTTGCCCCGCTTCATCGACCTCGCAGAATTTACGGATGTGACGGGCCTGCATTTGGGAATTGGCGTGCAGGCCGAAGGGGGCGAGGCGCTGGCATTGGCGCTGACGGGCCGCCTCCACCCGGGCGCGGACCGCGTCGGACGGCTCAGCATCGACCGGATCGGCCAGGTCCCTGTGGGCGACGCGCGGTACCTCGACCTGCAGGTCGATACGGTCGAGCAGCGGCCCGGACAGCCGCGTGCGGTAGCGTTGCAGCATCGGCGGCGTGCAGGTGCACTCGTGCTGCGGGTCGCCCAAAAAGCCGCAGGGGCAGGGGTTCATGGCCGCCACCAGCATGAAAGCCGCCGGGTAGGTCAGGCTCTGGGCGGCACGGCTGATGCACACCTGGCCATCCTCGAGGGGCTGACGCAGCATCTCCAGCACGTTCTTCTTGAACTCCGGCAGCTCGTCGAGGACCAGCACGCCGTTGTGGGCCAGCGACACCTCGCCGGGACGCGGGTGGGCGCCGCCGCCGATCAGGCCGGCGTCGGAGATGGTGTGGTGCGGCGCACGGAAGACGCGGCGCGTCACCAGCGCCTGGTCGCTCGGCAGCAGGCCGAGGATCGAGTGGATCTTGGTGATCTCCAGGGCTTCTTCGAACGACTGGGTCGGCAGGATGGTGGAGATGCGTCGGGCGAGCATGGTCTTGCCGCTGCCGGGCGGGCCGACCATGAGGATGTTGTGGCCTCCGGCCGCGGCGACCTCGAGGGCGCGCTTGACGTGCCCCTGGCCGCGCACCTCGGCAAAGTCGACCTCGTCCTGCGCGGCGGTGGCGAACAGGGCGGCGATGTCGACCTGGTGCCGGGGCAGGTCGCGGTTGCCGGTGAGAAAGTCGACGACTTCGCCAAGGGTTGCCGCGGCGTGCACCGGCAGGCCGTCGACCAAAGCCCCCTCGGCGGCGTTGGCGGCCGGCAGGATCAGGCCGTCGAGGTCCCAGCGGCGCGCCGAAGCGGCGACCGGCAGGGTGCCGCGCACCGGCTTGATGGCGCCGTCCAGCGAGAGCTCGCCCATGAACAGGAAGCGCGCGGCGCGCTCCAGCGGGATGAGGCCCATGGCCGACAGCAGGCCGATCGCCATCGGCAGGTCGAAGGCGGCGCCGTCCTTGCGGATGTCGGCCGGGGCGAGATTGATGGTGATGCGGCGGTTGGGGAATTCGTAGCCGGAATTCTTGATGGCCGACTTGACGCGGTCCTTGCTTTCCTTGACCGCCCCCTCGGGGAGGCCGACGGTGGCGAACTGTGGCAGACCCAGGGCGATGTCGACCTCGACCTCGACCGGATAGGCGGCGATGCCGAGCAACGCCCCGGACAGAACCTTGGCGAGCATAATCCCTCCTGACTGTGAATTGCATGGCCCCAGGGGGGCAATAAAAACGGAACTATAAACTGTTAAGAGAAGGTCAACACATTTCAACGCAAAGACGCCGAGGATTAAGAAAGGCGCAAAAATAACTTGCGTTAAACGCTTTTTGTCTCTTCGAACTCAAGACGTTATTTAGAAGTTTTTCTGCTCCAGGTCGTCCAGGTACTTCTCGGCGACGATGGCTGCGATCGCACCGTCACCGACCGCCGTGGCGATCTGCTTAAGGATCTTTTTGCGCACGTCGCCGGCGGCGAAGACGCCGGGCATCGAGGTGCGGCACTCAGCGTCGGTCAGGATATAGCCTTCCGGGTTGAGGTCAAGGACCTCGGCGAGAAAATGCGCCTTGGGGGTGACGCCGATGGCGACGAACATGCCGGCCACCTCGAGAGTCTGCCGGGTCTCGTCCTTGCGGTTGCGCAGGACAAGCTTGGTTACGCCGGAGTTGTCGCCCTCGACCTGTTCGACGACGCTGTTCCAGATCGGTTCGATCTTGTCGTTGGCGAAGATGCGCTCCTGCAGGACCTTGGTGGCGCGCAGCTCGTCGCGGCGATGGACCAGGTAGACCTTGCTGGCAAAGCGGGTCAGAAAGAGCGCCTCCTCGGCGGCCGTGTCGCCACCGCCGATGATCGCCACGGGGATGTTGCGGAAAAACGCCCCGTCGCAGGTGGCGCAGTAGGAGACGCCGCGACCGACGAAGGCCCCCTCGCCGGGGACTCCCAGCTTGCTCGGCTCGGCGCCGGTGGTGATGATCACGGCGCGGGTGCGGACGTCCTTGCCATCGACGGTGACGACCTTCACGTCGCCCTGGTCAACCAGGCCGGTGACCTCGCCGGTGATCGTTTCCAGGCCGAACTCCTGGCAGTGCTCCTGGAAGCGCATCATCAGGTCGGGGCCGTCGATGCCGCCGGGGAAGCCGGGGTAGTTCTCGACCTTGGTGGTGGTCATGACCTGGCCGCCGAGGATCATGCGCTCGACCAGCAGGGTCTTGAGCTTGGCGCGCGAGGTGTAGAGGCCGGCGGTCAGGCCGGCCGGGCCGCCGCCGATAATCAGTACATCGTAAAGGTTTTCCGTCATGTGTTTCGTCCTCCCGAAAAATCGTCGGCAACCTTAACACAGCCTTAACAAAAAAGGAATGCCCGCCGCGCGCGCTCCAGGGTTGATTTGCCGCAGGGCAAAAGCCTAGAATACAGCCGACGGAAAAACCCGGGGAAGGAGCAGCCTGTCGCGCATGTCCGCACACGATCACCACGAACATCACCACGAACATGCCGAAGCGGCCCACGGCCTCCTCGACGAGCGCATCACCCGCGGTTTCATCATCGCTATCGGCCTGACGGCGGTGACCCTGATCGCCGAACTGATCGGCGGTTTCTGGACCAACTCCCTGGCGCTCCTCTCGGATGCCGCCCACGTCTTCATGGACCTCTTCGCCCTGGCGCTGTCGCTGGCGGCGATCCGCCTGGCGCGCTTTCCGGCGAGCGACACCCGCACCTACGGCTGGCACCGCGCCGAAATCTTCGCCTCGCTGATCAACGGTTCGACCCTGCTGCTGATTGCCATTGGTATCCTGCACGAGGCCTGGGGGCGCATGCTGCACCCCGAGGCGGTGAAGAGCAAGGAGATGTTCATCATCGCCATCGTCGGCCTGGTGATGAACCTCGCCGCGGCCAGCCGCCTGCACGCCCACAGCCACGACGATCTCAACGTGCGCAGTGCCTTTCTGCACGTGATCGGCGACGCCATCGCCTCGGTCGGGGTGATCGTCGGCGGCGTGATCATGTACTACACCGGCTGGTTTGTCCTCGACGCGCTGATCTCAATGGCGATCGTGGCAATCATCGGTTTCGGCGCCATCCGCATCCTGCGTCAGGCCGGCCACATCCTCCTGGAAGGGGTGCCGCCGCACATCAACGTCACTGAGCTGGTCGGCAGCATGCGTGCGGTCGAGGGGGTTAACGACGTCCACCACCTGCACGTCTGGTCGATCTGCTCGCATATCACCGCGCTTTCGGCGCACATCGATGTCGCTCCCGACTACCGTTTGCGGCAGGGAGAGGTCGTCGGCGCGCTCGAACAGCTGCTGGAGAGGGATTATCACATCACCCATACGACACTGCAGGGCGAATGTTCCAGCTGTCTGACCGGCCCGGTCATCCAGCAGCTGCAGCACCGCCCTCGGCCCACGTCCGGAGGTCATGAAAACGGCTCCGGCCATCACCACCACTGAGGTCTTCATGTTGCGTATTATCAAGCCCATCTTCTGGACCCTGCTCTTTCTGGCAGCACTGCTCGGCGTCGATCAACTTTTGGTGCAGGTCCCGCCGGTGCACCCTGCCCACGAGGCCGTCAGCAACTTTTACCGGGATTTTCGCGGCCGGCTCATCGACCTGGCCTTCGGCGAAAAGCGGGCCGAGAAGGAATCGATCGAGGCGGTGATTGACAGGCAGCAGCAGAAAAAGCCGCCGGCGAAGACGACGGCAAAGGCTGATGCTGTGAAACCGGCTGCGACCGAAAAACCCGCAGCCAGCGACAAGCCGGCAGTCCCAAAACCGCAACGCTATCTCTACGCCGACGGCAAGGGTGAGCTGCACTTCGCCGACTCTCTCGAGGATATTCCGGACGAGTATCGTGGCCAAGCGCAGCCGATGGGGCAGTAGTTAGTTTCGAGAGGTGTGAGGTGTGAGGTGAGAGGTGAGAGGTGAGAGGTGAGAGGTGAGAGGCAAGGGCGGAAACAGAAACGGGGGCGGCTATCCAAGGCTGTCCCCGTTTGCGTTTTTGAACGACAGCAAGGCTCCAAGCTGAACAAGTTGGAAATCGCGCCTCTCGCCTCGCGTCTCGGTTTCAAAGAAGCGAACCGTAAACCTCCGGGCGGCGATCGTGAAAGCAGCGAATCTGCTCGCGGTATTCTTCCATTTCCGCCCTGTCGAATGTGGCGACCAGTTCCGTGTCGGTCTCGCCGCCTTCGGCCAGGATTTCGCCACGCGCCGAAAGGAGCAGGCTCGTACCGAAGAAATCGAGCGTCCCCTGGATACCGCAGCAGTTGGCGGCGATGACGAAGTGCTGGTTTTCCATCGCCCGGGCACGCAGCAGTGTGTGCCAGGGGTCGCGGCGCGGTTTCGGCCATTCCGCCGGCAGGCAGATGATCTCCGCCCCGTCGAGCGCCATCCTGCGAAAGAGCTCAGGAAAGCGCAGGTCGTAGCAGATGGCGATGCCGAGTTTGCCGACGGAGGTTGAGGCCACCAGGACCCGGTCGCCGGGCGAGAGGAAGCGGTCTTCACCCATGGTCGAGAACATGTGCAGCTTGCGATAGCTGCCGACCGGCTCGCCACAGTCGAGCACGTAAGCGGTGTTGTAGACCCTGCCGTCAACCGCTTCGGGGAGGCTGCCGACCACCACCAGCTCGCGCTCCGCCGACAGCTTGCGGATGCGTTCGAGCACGGCGGGAGTCGCCCCGGCGTGTTGCTCCAGCCCCCGGTAATCATACCCGGCGCTCCACATCTCCGGCAGGACCGCAAGGCGCACGGCCTGGTCGGCCACCCGGTTCAGGGCGGCCTCGGCCGTGGTCAGGTTGCGTTCGATGTCGCCGAGCGCTATGTTGAACTGGATGGCCGCGACTTTCAGGGTTTTTTCCATCAATGGCTCCAAAATAAAACAAAGTTATACGATTTTTGTCTGCATGGCAAAAAGCGCTGGCATTGTCGATTATAAGGCAGCTGCCAGTGCCTGGCAAGACGGCGTTCATCATCCCGGATTCTCTTGACCGGCCGACAAAAAACATGCTAAGACAGGTGGCATTTTAATGGTTAGACTCTTGTTCTAGATGCTGTTGGAAGGGCGTTCCAAAGACCGGCTGCTCAGGGCCGGTGGCGCTTCGTTCTTCTCCTCACCTCAAATGGGTACGTCGGGCCATGAAAGCCAAGCTCGCCACATTTGTTGTCATGCTGATCTTCTGGGTGGTGCTCTCGGGCATGTTCGATGCCTTTCACCTGACCCTTGGTGTTATCAGCTGCCTGCTGGTCGCCCACTTCAGCCATGACCTGCTGTTTTACGGTTGCGAGAAGCGCGCCTGGGGGCGCGGTATCATCGGCATGGTCGCCTACCTCCCCTGGCTGATCTGGCAGATCGTTGTTGCCAACCTGCAGGTGGCCTATCTGGTCCTCCACCCCCGCATGCTGGAATTGATCGATCCGCGCATCATGCGCTTCAAGACCACGCTCAAGAGGCCGATCTCGAAGGTCGCCCTGGCCCAGTCGATCACCCTGACGCCGGGGACCAACACGGTCAGCATCCATGATGACGTCTTCACCGTCTACGCCCTGACGACCGTTGCCAGCGACTCCCTGCCGGGGGAAATGGAGGCCCGGGTCGCACGGGCCCTGGAGTTCAAGGCATGATGCAGAACTTCTTCCTGGTCTCCGGCATCATCCTCGTCTTGCTGATGGGGCTCAGCCTGGTGCGTACCGTGCTCGGGCCGACCATCCTCGACCGCATTCTCGGCGGCAACGTCATCGGTACCAAGACCACCGTCCTGCTTTTGCTGATCGGGTTGCTCTACGAAAACCTCGGCATGTTCGTCGATATTGCCCTGGCCTATGCCTTGCTCAACTTCATAGCCACCCTCGGCGCGGCCAAGTTCTTCCTGCGGCGCCTCGAGGTGCATCTGGACGAGCGCGAGCAGGAGGGATCATGACCATTCTGACAATCCTCTCCATGGCGTTGATCGCCCTCGGCCTGTTCTTCTTCCTGGTCGGGACGATCGGTATTCTTCGCCTGCCGGATTTCTACACGCGGCTGCATGCGGCCGGAAAATGCGATTCGCTGGCCAGCGTGCTGGTCATCCTCGGTGTGGCGCTTTACAACCTGCAGCCTTTTACGGTCGCCAGCGTGCTGGTCAGCATCAAGCTGCTGCTGATCGCCGCCTTTATCTTCGTCGCCAGTCCGACCGCGACCCATGCGATCACCGAGGCGGCCCTGGTCCTCGGTGTCAAGCCGTGGACACGCAAAAAGGGAGGACGGGCATGATCTGGCAGCTTGACCTGCTGATTCTCACCCTGGTCGTGGTCTGCGCCCTGGTGACCATCAACCTCAAGGACCTGCTGGGGGCCTCGGTTGTCTTCGGCATCTACAGTTTCCTGATGTGCCTGCTCTGGGCCGAAATGGGGGCGGTCGATGTCGCTTTTACCGAGGCAACGGTCGGTGCTGGAGTCAGCACTATCTTTTTCATCGCCGCCATCTTGAAAACGACCCGAAGGAGCAAGGATTGAAAAGCCTGGCTTTGATTGCCACCTTGGTGACAGGGGCGCTGCTGCTGTACGGTACCAGGGATTTTCCTGCCTGGGGCGATCCGAATGCGCCGGCCAGCACCCATCTCTCTCCGGTCTACATCGAAAAGGCCGTGGAGCAGACGCATGTCCCGAATATCGTCACGGCCGTCCTCGGCGATTACCGGGGTTACGACACCATGTTTGAAACGGTCGTTATCTACTGCGCCGGCATGGCCGTGGTCTCCGTTCTGTGGCGACGCGAGGAATGATGAGCATCAATGAGCATACTGTCGGCGAAGCGCTGATCATCAGGACCGCGGTGCGGCTGATGGTCCCTTTCACCCAGCTGTTCGGCCTGTATGTCATCGTCCATGGCCATTACAGTCCGGGCGGCGGCTTCCAGGGCGGGGTGATTCTCGGCGCGGCCTTCATAATGCTCGCCCTGGCCTACGACCTGAAGACCTCGCAGGACTACATGACGGGCCGGGTCAATGCGGCTTTGGGCAATCTCGGCGCGGCGATCTTTGTCGGCGTCGGTGTGCTCTGCGCCCTGTTTGGCGGGCTCTTCCTCGATTACAGCGCACTCGACAAGCTGATCCCTCTGGGCCCGATCGAGTGGCGCTCCTTCGGCATCTTCCTGGTCGAGGTCGGTGTCGGCCTCACGGTCATGAGCATCATGGTGCTGCTCTACTGGAACTTGAGTTCCGGTGGGGCCATGGACGAAGGGTTGTAACATGGAGACGATGATCGGCGAAGTCGTCGCCAAGTACAATTACTGGATCTACGTGGTGCTGATGATGATCGGTTTCTACGCCATGATCGGCAAGCGCAACCTGGTGAAGAAGCTGCTCGGTCTGAACATTTTCCAGACCGCGATCATTCTTTTCTTCGTTTCAACCGGGGTCAAGAAGGGGGGCGGCATCCCGATCGTCGACAAGTACCAGGCTCTGGCCGGCGGCGTCGACGCCGCCACGGTGGTCAACCCCCTGCCGCACGTCCTGATGCTCACGGCGATCGTCGTCGGCGTCGCGACGCTCGCGTTGGGGCTCAGCATCGTCGTCCGCATCAAGGAAGCGTACGGAACCGTCGAGGAAGACGAGATCGAGGCGATGCCCTCGTGAGCCACCACCTGCCCGCGCTCCTCG
>JBFIMV010000086.1:0-8051 GCA_041611575.1 Desulfuromonadales bacterium
GCGCATGGCCGAACAGACCCGCCTGATCACCGCGGCCAACCCGCACCATCGCGTGACCACCGAGGGAGCCCACGAGCTGGTGGTCCTTGCCAGGATGATCAACGAATCCGCCGACGCCTTCCAACGCCTGCAGACCGAGGTCGACGTCCGCATCCGCGAAGCGCAACAGGCCGTCAGGGAAGAACGCAACCGGCTGGCGGCCTTGATGTCGGAACTCCCCTACGGTGTGGTCGTCTGCAACACGGACGGACGCATCCTCCTCTACAACCGCCAGGCACACGTCATGCTCGACGCCCCGACAACGGACCAGGATCAGAAGGGCGGCACGGTCGGGTTGGGCCGTTCGATATTCGCCACCCTGGAGCGCGACCCCCTGGTGCATGCCCTTGACGTGATGCACCATGATTTCGAGCGCGACCAGGCGAAGCCGGCTCTCGGACTGATGACCAAACTCTGCGGCAACCGTTTCATCCGCGTCAACATGGCATCGGTCACCACCGGAGAGGAAACGACGCGCCGCATCTCCGGCTTCGTCCTCTCCCTTGAGGACATCACCGGTGAAATCGAAGCCGACAGCGACCGGGACCACCTCCTGCAGGAGATGATCGACGGGATCCAGGGGTCTATGGGTCTTCTGCACAAGGATGTGAACGCCCTCTGCAACCTCTCCGGGAGCAACAGCGTTTCCTGTGAAATCCATCGATCGGCTATCGGCCGCGCGACCGACGACATCGAGCGCCAGCTCGCTTCGGCCCGACGACTCTTCAGCGAACACCGCAGGGCCTTCGGCAACCGCGAGAATGTCCTCGCCGACACGCTGCTCGCCTTGATTGCAAAGAACCTGGAGGAACGCTTCGGCATCAGCACGGCGATGGAGACCTCCGCGTCCATCTGGCTGAAGATCGACAGCTATGCCATCGTCCAGGCCTTTTCACTGCTCGCCGGCCTGTTCAGGGCGGAATACGGGATCGAACGTCTGAATTTGCAGGTCACGGCTGACCAGGAAGCCCATTCCCGCCTGATAATTTCATGGCCGGAACGGGACATCCCCGGTCGCGCCCTCAAAGAATGGCAGGAGATGCCGCTGTTCATGGAGAAGGACGGCACAACGGACACGCCGGGCACTATCCTCGCCAAACACGGCGGTGTCATTCTGCCGACGCCGGGCCCCGGAGGGTGCTGTCACGGGGTTGCGGTCACCCTGCCGACCGCCCTGGGTGACGACACCTCCCCCTGGCATACCACCACCGCCCCGCGTCCCGTTTCCTATGAGTTCGACCTCTTTCACCAGCCCGGACAGGAGGCGCTCGGCAAGGTGCCGCTGCGCAAGCTGACCTTCGTCGCCTTCGACACCGAGACGACCGGTCTGAACCCCACCGAGGGTGACGAGATCATTCAGCTCGGGGCGGTGCGTATCGTCAACGGCCGGCTATTGCACTCCGAGTGCATTGACCAGCTGGTCAACCCGCAGCGACCGGTACCGAAATCTTCCGTGGAAATTCACGGCATTGACCCGGCGCTCCTCAGCACACAGCCGACCATCGACCAGGTCCTCCCGGGCTTCCACGCCTTCGCCACCGACGCTGTGCTGGTCGCGCACAATGCCGCCTTCGACATGCGCTTTCTCCAACTCAAGGAAGAGTCGACCGGGCTGCGCTTCGGCAACCCGGTCCTCGACACGCTCCTGCTCTCATCGGTGGTGCATCCGCACCAGGAGGGGCATTCACTCGACGACATCGCCGAGCGCTTCGGCCTCACCATCGTCGGTCGCCACACCGCCCTGGGTGACGCGCTGGTCACCGCGGAGATTCTGCTCAAGCTGATCCCCCTGCTCGAAGCCCAGGGGATCACGACACTCGAAGAAGCGCTCGCGGCTTCCATCAAGTCGCCTTTTGCCAAACTCAATTACTGAATATGGCCCTGCCAATCGGATTGCATCGACTGCCATGACCTGCCTTGAACGTTTTCCCGAACATCTTCACGGGCTGGGGCAAGACCGGCTTGCACAACTGTCCCGGCAGCTTCTCGGCGTATACCGCGAAGAAATGGCCCGGCAACAGATCGAGGGCCCTGCCGAGGCGACGTTCGAACGTGTCTACCTGCCGCTGGCTGCAATCATGGCGAAAGCTTCCTCGGGGAGAAAGGCTCCCCTGGTCGTCGGCGTCAACGGCGCCCAGGGTTCGGGAAAAACCACTCTCTGTCGTCTTCTGACAAGGTTATTGGAGACCGGCTTCGGCCTGCAGGTCGCCTCGTTCTCCATCGACGACCTCTACCTGACCCGCGAAGAGCGCCTTGAACTGAGTCGTTCCGTCCACACCCTGCTGGCGACGCGGGGAGTCCCCGGAACCCATGACGTCTCCCTGGGATTGCAGCTGCTGGATTCCCTCTCGGACCGCACCCCGGGTCGCGAGGTCGCCATACCGGCCTTCGACAAGGGGCGCGACGACCGCGCCCCGATGGCCGCCTGGCGGATGGTGCGAACGCCAATCGATCTCGTGCTGTTCGAGGGGTGGTGCGTCGGCGCAAGACCGCAAACCGAAGCGGAACTCACGCAGCCGGTCAACGCCCTGGAGCGCCTGGAAGACCCGCGGATGATATGGCGGCACTACGTCAACGCCCGGCTGCAACAGGATTATGCCACGCTGTTCGCCCGCATCGATCTTTTGGTCATGTTCGAAATCCCGGACATGAAGTGCGTGCACGCCTGGCGCGGCCTGCAGGAAAGCAAGCTGGCCGCACAAAGCAAGGATGAAGACAAGCCCTTCATCATGGATGAGGCGGCCCTTGAACGCTTTATCATGCACTACGAGCGCTTGACCCGCAGCATGCTCGCGGAAATGCCCCGCCGGGCCGACCTGGTTTTGCGTCTTGACGAGCACCATCAGTTGTCCGGCGTCCGCTGCAACCCAGTTTCCCGGAAAATCAAGAATCCCGCTTGACAAACCCCCGTCTGCTTGGTGTACTTAAGCACTTAAATTTACACTACAAAGACACATATCGACCTGGACGCCCCACAACGCGTGGAGCACTATCACTGCAGTTCATATCAACCAGATGGAGGAAGAGGATGAAACAGCTGAAAGTATTGGCAATTCTGGCCCTGACGGCGTTGCTGGCCGTCGCTTGCGGACAGTCCGGACCAGAAAAAATCAAGATCGGTTTCAACATCCCCCTGACCGGCGACATCCCCAAGGTCGGCGAAATGTCGAAGCAGGCCGGCGAGATGCTCATGGCCGACATCAATGGCGCCGGCGGCCTCGAGGTCGGCGGCAAGAAGTACATGCTCGAGTTCATCTACCAGGACAACGAGGCCAAAGCCGAATCCGCCGTCACCGCCGCGCTGAAACTGATCGAGAAGGACCAGATCCTGGCGATGATCGGGCCCCAGTCGTCGAAGCAGGCCGTGCCGGCCGGCCAGGTCGCCAACGACAACGAGACCGTCATGATCTCCGCCTGGTCGACCAACCCCGACACCACCCTCAACCGCCCGTACGTGTTCCGCGCCGCCTTCCTCGACCCGTTCCAGGGGCCGGTCGCCGTCAACTTCGCGGTCGAGCAGTTCGACGCCAAGACGGCCGCCGTGCTCTACGACCTGTCCAACGACTACTCCAAGGGTCTGGCGGAAATCTTCAAGTCCGAGTTCGAAGCCAAGATGGGCGAAGGCACCGTGCTCGCTTTCGAGAGCCATGGCACCAAGGACCAGGACTTCTCGGCCCAGCTGACCACGATCATCGCCGCCAAGCCTGACTTCATCTTCGTCCCCGACAACTACAACCAGGTCGCGCTGATCGTTCCCCAGGCGCGCAAGCTGGGCTGGACCGGCCCGTTCATGGGTTCCGACTCCTGGGGTTCGGCTGAGCTGATGACCCTCTGCGGCGACGACTGCAAGGGTCTGTTCTTCTCGACCCACTACGCCGCGGCCGGCGCCACCGGCGCCACCAAGGAATTCATCGACCGCTTCAACGCCAAGTACGGCGCGATTCCCGACGACGTCGCGGCCCTCACCTGGGACGCCACGCGCGTCGTCCTCAAGGGCATCCAGAATGCCGGCACCCTGACCGGCAAGCTCAAGGAAGACCGCAAGGCCATCCGCCAGGGGATTGCCGCCATCACCAGCTTCGACGGCATCACCGGCGCCATGAAGTTCGACGAGCAGGGCGACCCGGTCAAGTGTGCCGTGGTGGTCCGCATCAGCGACAGCGGCGAATTCGAGTTCACCAAGTCGGTCTGCCCCTGAGCGCATTCACCGTTGATTAAGAAACCGGATTGAGGTACAACATGACAGGCTGGAAGCTGCTTCCAGCCTGTCATTCTTTTCGCTCTCACCAGGATGGCCACGCGTGCTCGAAACCATTATTCAAAACCTGATCAACGCCCTGCAGTGGGGGAGCTTTTATGCCCTCATCGCCCTCGGCTACACCCTGGTCTATGGCGTGCTGACCCTGATCAACTTCGCCCACGGCGATATCTTCATGGTCGGGGCCTACATCGCCTTTTTCGTCGCCACCTTCTTCCTTACCGCCATGGGGCTGCCGGGCTGGGCGGCGCTGGCGCTGTGCATCCCGCTGACGATGATTCTGACTTCGATGGTCGGCGTCACCCTCGAGCGGGTCGCCTACCGGCCATTGCGCCGCAAGGGGGCCAACCGGCTGTACGTCGTCATCACCGCGCTGATGTGCGGCCTGATCCTCGAGCATGCCAACCTGGCCCTGCTCGGCGCCAGCCGCAAAGCCTTCCCGCCGATGATCACCGAACAGATCTACAACATCGGCGGGGTGACTTTCACCAATCTCAAGATCGCCGTCATCGTCACCACCATCCTGGTCTTCGTGCTGCTGCAATGGCTTGTCACCAAAACCAGGATCGGCATGGCGATGCGCGCCATCTCCTATGACAAGTTCGCCGTGCCGCTGATGGGCATCCCGATCGACAACATCATCGTCGCCACCTTCGTGCTCGGCTCCGGCATGGCCGGACTGGCGGGAATCCTCTTCGCCATGTCCTATCCGATCCTCGAACCCTACATGGGAGCCCTGATCGGCTGGAAAGCCTTCATTGCCGCCGTCGTCGGCGGCATCGGTGACATCCGCGGCGCTTTTCTCGGCGGCTTCCTGCTCGGCGCCGTGGAGATCCTCGTCGTCGCCTTCTTCCCCTCGACCTTGCGCGACCTGATCGCCTTTACCGTCCTGCTGGTGATCCTGGCGTTCCGCCCGACCGGCCTGTTCGGGATAGCCAAAACGACGAAGATATAGACGACCATGAAAGCGCACCTGCAACGTTATTCCATCCATATGATCCTGGTCGCCTGCGGCGCCATCCTGACCTACGTGGCCTACGAGGAACTGCTCGACCTCTATGTCCTCTCGGTGCTGATGTTCATGGGGGTCAACATCATCCTCTCCACCAGCCTGAACCTGGTCAACGGCAACATGGGGGAATTCTCCTGCGGTCATGCCGGCTTCATGTGCGTCGGCGCCTACGTCTCGTCGGTCCTCGGCGTCTGGCTCTTCGCCCAGGACAAGGTTTTCGGCCCGCCGCTCATCTCCTCCGGCCTCGCCCTCTACGCCTTCCCCCTGGTCATCCTGGCGGGAGGGGTTGCGGCCGCGCTGGCCGGCCTGCTGGTCGCCATCCCGTCCTACAAGACGCGCGGGGACTACCTGGCGATCATCACCATCGCCGCCAACTACATCATCATCAGCGCCATCGAGAACCTCAGCGTGATCGGAGGATCGCGCGGTTTCATGGGCATGAAAGGGGTGGTCACCGCCATGGAGGGCGTCGTCCACCTCCCCTGGATGCCGATGTGGGTCTTCGCCTTCACCATCTTCTGCGTCTGGCTGATCCGCCGCTATGTCTCATCGACATTCGGCAAAGGCGTCAACGCCATCTGCCAGGACGAAGTGGCCGCCGAGATCATGAGCGTCAACACCAACAAGATCAAGACCATCACCTTCATGGTCTCTTCCGGCCTGGCCGGCATCGCCGGCGGCCTGTTCGCCTACATTGTCGGCTATGTCAATCCGGGCACCTTCAACATCCTCAAGTCGACCGAAGTGCTGGTCATGGTCTACCTCGGCGGCATGGCGTCACTCTCCGGCGCGGTCCTCTCCGCCATCATTTTCACCCTGTTGCTGGAACTGCTGCGCCCGCTGCAGATCCTGAAATGGGTGGTGATACCGCTGCTGCTGATCATCGTCATGCAGTTTCGCCCCGAGGGCATCATGGGGAACCGGGAGCTTTCTGACATCTTCCCGAAGCTGAAGCGCTTTTATCGATTCAAATGACAGTGCAGAACGAATTTGACATGAGCGAATTACCAACCGACATCAATGCAGCACCGGTTCTCGAGATCAGGGACCTCTCCCAGCATTTCGGCGGGCTGCGCGCAGTCTCCCGGTTCAACGTCCAGCTCGAAGCCGGGGCCCTGATCGGCCTGATCGGCCCTAACGGCGCCGGCAAGACGACCGTTTTCAACCTGGTAAGCGGTTTCTATCAGCCGACCCAGGGCGAAATCCTGATCAACGGCGTCAACACCGCCGGCATGAAGCCGCACCAGGTGACCGGCCTCGGCGTGGCGCGCACCTTTCAGAACATCCGGCTGTGGAACGACATGACGGTGCTCGACAACATCCGCGTCGCGCAGCATGGCAAGCTGGAATACGGCTTCTTCCACGCCATCGCCCGCAGTGGCCGCTATCAGGCTCGCGAGCGCCAGATCGAAGAGGACGCCAGGGAACTCCTTGAAGTCTTCGGCCTGACAAATGTTGCCAACGAATTCCCGAAAAACCTCCCCTACGGGACCCAGCGCAAACTGGAAATCGCCCGCGCCCTCTCCAGCAAGCCGCGCCTGCTGCTGCTCGATGAACCGGCTGCCGGATTGAACTCCAAGGACATCCATGAGCTGATTCGCCTGGTACGCTGGATTCACAAGCAGTTTGATGTGACCATCTGGATGATAGAGCATCACATGGACGTGATGATGGAACTCAGCACGCACATCAAGGTGATCGACTTCGGTGAAACGATCGCCGAAGGGACACCCGAGGAAATCCGCAACCATCCGGCGGTCATCACCGCCTACCTGGGAGACGAGAAGATCTGATGCTCCTTTCCGTTGAAAATCTCGAGGTCAAGTACGGCAACATCCAGGCCCTGCACGGCGTCAGTTTCCACGTCAACGAGGGTGAGATCGTGACGCTGATCGGCGCCAACGGCGCCGGCAAGACCACCAGCCTCTACAGCGTCTGCCGGCTTACGCCGCCGGAAGCGCCGGTCGTCATCTCCGGCGATATCGTGTTTCGCGGCGAATCGATCCTCAAGGCCCGCCCCAGCGACGTCGTCAAGCAACTGAAGACGGCACTGGTCCCGGAAGGGCGACACATCTTCGGCAACCTGACGGTCATGGAGAACCTCGAGCTGGCCACCTATTCCCGCGAGAAGGGGGCCGACCTCAAGCATGAATACCAGCGGATCTTCGATCTCTTCCCGCGCCTGCACGAACGCCGCAAGCAACGCAGCGAGTCGCTTTCGGGCGGAGAACAGCAGATGCTGGCCGTCGGTCGCGCCCTGATGACCGGGTGCACCTTCCTGTTGCTCGACGAGCCGTCGATGGGGCTGGCCCCGCGCCTGAAATACGACCTCTTCCGCACCCTGAAGCAACTCAACGAAGACGGCATGACCATCCTCCTGGTCGAACAGAACGCCAACCTCGCCCTGCACCTCGCCCATCGCGGCTACGTTCTCGACACCGGGAATATCGTCGCCTCGGGAACGAGCGCCGAACTGCTCGGCAATCCCGACGTCAAAAAAGCCTACCTCGGCGCCTGACCGCACCCTTTCCCAACAACACGAATCTTCCTTCCGACAGGCTCTGAACCTGCGCGTTTAAAACGCTTTCCCTTTATTTCCTCGCAAAAGAGTCGAGTTTGTTTTACTTAACCACATTCTTTTGATAGGCTTTTTATTATTTTTGTACTTGACCATTCAAGTATGTTTATGTATTTTGCTAAAAACATGACACGCAGAAGAATCAGCACGGAGCCGTAGTCAGC
>JBFIMV010000087.1:0-8039 GCA_041611575.1 Desulfuromonadales bacterium
GCTGTGTGACGATTGCCAGTCCACCATGACCGCCCTCGGCGACGCATTTTGCCGACGCTGTGCCCAGCCCTACCCGACACCCTATGCCACCGACCACCTCTGCGGCCAATGCCTGCAGCGTCCGCCTCCTTTTTCATGCGTACATGCGACGGGGCGGTACCTGGGTGGCATCGCGGAAGCAATCCATCGTCTCAAGTATCGCAACCAACTCCCGCTCGCCAAACCATTGAGCGACCGGCTGACAAGGATGCTGTCTGACGTGCCCGGCAACCGACCCGAACTCATCGTTCCGGTGCCCTTGCATCCCCGGAGGCTGAGGCAACGCGGCTACAATCAGGCGCTGGAGTTGTCGCGTCCGCTGACCGGCACCCTGGGCATCCCCATCGATGCCCAAGTCCTGCAGCGGACAAGACACACACCGTCCCAGCAGGGATTGTCAGCCGCAGAACGCCGGGGAAACCTGCGCAACGCCTTCCAACTGTCCTGCCCCGTCGAGAACCGCAACATCCTCCTGATCGACGACGTCATGACGACCGGCGAAACGGTGCGCGAATGTGCCAGGGTGCTTCTCGCCGGCGGTGCAGCCGAGGTGCGTGTCGCCGTAATTGCCCGCGCCTGACATTCCTTTCCGTGTTGGTAAATTGTCGCATATCTGCTAGAATGCCACGCTGCTGAATCATTCAACTCATCAGACGGAACGAAGAGATGTCCGCCAATTTTTCCATTCTAGCCGACATGTCCATCGAAAAGGCGCTGGAGACGATTCCGAGCGGCCTGTTCGTCGTCGACCGCAACATGCGCGTCGTCTACTGGAATGTCGCGGCAGCACGCATCACCGGCTTTTCCGCGAGCGACGCAGTTGGCCAGCATTGTTCATTCCTGCAGGGGATTCCCTGCGGCGAGGGATGCGGCCTCTACAACATGGAGATTCCCAAGCCGATCATCGGCGCACGGTGCACAATCGTCACCAAGTCAGGCGAGACGATCAACCTGCTCAAGAACATGGAGTACCTGCGCAACGAGACGGGAGAGATCATCGGCGGCATCGAATCGTTTACGGACGTGACCAACGAGCGGATCCTCGAAGACTCCCTGCGCCAGCATGCCCTCAAGCTCGAAGCACGCGTCAAAGAGCGGACCGCAGAACTGGAGCGAAGCGAAGCAAACTTCCGGGCGGTACTCGACAACATGGACGACATGGCCTATATCGCAACGGATGGTTACCGCCTCAGCTTCATGAACCGGGCGATGATCGACCTGTTCGGCGACCGCACCGACGAGTTATGTCATCTGGTCCTGCACGATGAAGTGGAACCCTGCCACTGGTGCCCCATGACCAGGGTCTTCAGCCAGCGCACGGTGCGCGACGAACGCCAATTCGGCAATCATGGGCGCCTGTATGAGGTCATCCACACGCCTTTGCCGAGCGAGGACGGTGTCCGCAAAAAGCTCGCGGTCTGTCGCGACATTACCGAGCGTAAACTGGCGGAACTTTCGCTGAGCGAGGCCAACCGCGAACTCGACGCCTTTGCACATTCCATCTCGCACGACATGCGGGGCATTCTGGCCCCGGTCGTGACCTACATGGACTTTCTGCGCCAGTCCTATGCCAACGTCCTCGATGAGCAGGTCCTGCAGATCCTCGGCGAGGTCGAACACCAGAGTGAACGTGCCATCGCCCTGCTTGATGACCTGCTCGATCTGGCCCAGATCGGGCATATCCCGCCATCCAATACTCCGACGGACGTCAACAAGATCGTCAATGAAGTGCTTAACGAACTGCAGATCGAGCACAGCGACAGGTGTACCGTTCACTGTGAATTTCTCCCCCAGACCTGGGTTCCGGAGACTCTCGTCTACCAACTGTTTGCCAACCTGATCGGCAATGCCTGCAACTACGTGCCAATCGACTGCGGGCCGATAGAAGTCGGATGCTGGCAGGAGAAAAACCGCGTTATCTACTTCGTGCGCGATCACGGCCCCGGCATCCCGAACAAAGAGTTGGAAAGCATCTTCAACATCTTCTTCCGCGGCAAGATATCCAAGGGGGTTCGCGGCACAGGGATCGGCCTGGCGATCGTGCGCAAGATCGCCCTGCGCTGCCAGGGTGAAGCCTGGGTCGAGAAGACGCCCGGCGGTGGAGCCACCTTCTGCGTTGCCTTTCCCATGACCCCGGTCGCAGCACACTAGCTGGACAGCTGAAACGTCATCGTTCACCGCGATGTCCCGCACGAGGGAGGGCCTCCCCCCTACGATCCGAATCATCATGAAAAACACCTCCGACAATTCCTTTCAACGGATCCACGATCTCCTCAGCGGCCATTTCGGGGCACTCGCCTGGTGGCCGGCTGACAGTCCTTTCGAAGTCGTCGTGGGCGCCATCCTGACCCAGAACACTGCCTGGACCAACGTGGAACGCGCTATCGACAACCTGAAAAGAGCGCGGGCACTGACGCCCCGGGCATTGGCGGCTATGCCCCGGCCGGTGCTGGAAGAATTGATCCGGCCATCCGGCTTCTTCCGCCAGAAAGCCGCCCGCCTGCAAGGTTTCGCCACGTATTTGATGAGCGCATGGCAGGGCGACATAGCCAATCTCTGTGCCGGGCCGCTGCCGGAGGCGCGCAGCAGGCTGCTCGACCAGCAGGGGATTGGCCCGGAAACCGCCGACTCCATCCTCCTCTACGCGGCCGGCCGGCCGTCGTTCGTGGTCGATGCCTACACCCGCCGCATCTTTACCCGCATCGGCATGCTCGACGGGACCGAGTCGTATGATGATATCCGCAGTCTTTTCATGCAGGCCTTACCGGAAGATCCCGTTCTCTACAACGAATATCACGCCCAGATCGTCCAACTGGCCAAAACCAGCTGCAGGAAGAAACAGCCCCTCTGCACCACATGCCCGCTCCGCAGCCTGTGCCGTCAGGTGTTGCAGGCGCAAGACTGAGCCGCGAACCTTCCGCATTTTCCCTTGACTTATTCAGTAGTTCTGACACCTTCGTCCCCTTAAACCGACAAACAAACAGGGCATATTCTGGAGTATGGGCATGGACTACAAGGAAACACTCAACCTCCCGGTCACCGAGTTCCCGATGCGCGGCAACCTGCCTCAGCGCGAGCCGGAGATCATGCAGCGCTGGGCCGACCTCGAGCTGGACCGCAAACTCAGCGAGCCGCAACCCGGCAAACCCAACTTCACCCTGCACGACGGTCCCCCTTACGCCAACGGCAATATCCATATCGGCCACGCCCTGAACAAGATCCTCAAGGACATCGTCATCAAGAGCCGGCGGATGCAGGGGTATTACTCCCCGTACATTCCCGGCTGGGACTGCCACGGCCTGCCGATCGAGTTGAAGGTCGACCAGAAACTCGGCGACAAGAAGCGCGACATGAGCAAGGCCGACGTCCGCCGCGTATGCCGCGACTATGCCCGCGAGTGGGTCGGGATCCAGAGCGAGGAGTTCCGCCGTCTCGGCATCTTCGGCGACTGGCAGCACCCCTACCTGACCATGACCACCGGTTATGAGGCCGCCACCGCGCGGGAGCTGGCCCGTTTCGCCGAGCGTGGCGGACTTTACAAGGGGCGCAAGCCGATCCACTGGTGCTCCTCCTGCGTCACCGCCCTGGCGGAAGCCGAGGTCGAGTACGATGACCACACTTCGCCCTCGATCTTCGTCAAGTTCCCCTACCGGGACGAGCTGCCGGACGGTTTCGGCGAGCTGGCCGGCAAGCCGCTGTTCTTCGTCATCTGGACCACCACCCCCTGGACCATCCCGGCCAACCTGGCCGTCTGCCTGCACCCCGAGCTGCCCTATGTGGCGGTGGAGACCGAGGGTGACGTCCTGGTGCTGGCCGAGGGGCTCCATGAAAGCGTCCTCGCCAAGCTGGGGATCACCGGCTACCGGGTCCTCAAGACCTTTCAGGCGGACGTCTTCGAAAAGCGGCAGTGCCGCCACCCCTTCTACGACCGTCCCTCGCTGCTCGTCCTCGGTGATTACGTCACCCTCGAGGCCGGCACCGGCTGCGTGCACACGGCCCCCGGCCACGGCCATGACGACTATCTCACCGGCCTGCGCTACAACCTGGAGATCTACAATCCGGTCGACGACCACGGCTGTTATCGCCAGGACCTGGAATTCTTCGGTGGCGCCCGGGTGCCGGCGGTCAACCCCCAGGTCACGGCCAAGCTGGCCGAAGTCGGCGCGCTGCTCGGCGAGGGCAAGGTGTCGCACAGCTACCCGCACTGCTGGCGCTGCAAGAAGCCGATCATCTTCCGCGCCACGGAGCAATGGTTCATCTCCATGGAGGCCAACCAGCTGCGGCAGAAGGCCCTCGACCACATCAACGACGTGCAGTGGATCCCGCACTGGGGCCGCGACCGCATTTACAACATGATCGAGAACCGGCCGGACTGGTGCGTCAGCCGCCAGCGCAGCTGGGGCGTGCCGATCACGGTCTTTTATTGCAGCAAGTGCGGCGAGGCCCTGGCCGACGGCAAGACCATGCATCATGTCGCCGACCTGTTTGAAGACGCCGGCAGTGACATCTGGTTCGAAAAGGACGCAAAAGAGCTGCTCCCTCCAGGCACGACCTGTCGGGCCTGCGATCACGATGATTTCACCAAGGAGATGGACATCCTCGATGTCTGGTTCGATTCGGGTGTCTCCCACGCGGCCGTGGTCGAACCGAACGAAAACCTCAACACCCCGGCCGACCTCTACCTCGAGGGGAGCGACCAGCACCGCGGCTGGTTCCACTCCAGCCTGCTGGCGGCGGTCGGCACCCGCGACGCCGCCCCCTACAAGGCCGTCCTGACCCACGGCTTCGTCCTCGACGAAAAAGGGCGGCCGATGTCCAAGTCGGTCGGTAACGTGGTTGCCCCGGAGAAGGTCATCAAGCAGTACGGCGCCGAGATCCTGCGCCTCTGGGTCGCGACCCAGGACTATCGCAACGACACCCGCGTCGGCGACGCCATCCTCAAGCAGGTCTCCGAGGCCTACCGCCGCATTCGCAACACCGCCCGTTATATTCTGGGCAACATTGACGATTTCGATCCGGCCAGCGACAGCATCGCCGACGATCAGCTCCTCGAAATCGACCGCTGGGCCCTGTCCCGACTGGAAAACCTGGTCAAAAGAGTCCTCAAGTCGTACGACAGTTACGATTTCCATGTGCTCTATCACGCGGTGCACAACTTCTGCGCCATCGACATGAGCTCCTTCTACCTCGACATCCTCAAGGACCGGCTCTACACCTCGCCGGCCACAAGCCTGGCGCGACGCAGCGGCCAGACCGCCATGTACCGCATTCTCGACGCCCTGACGCGGATGATGGCGCCCGTCCTGTCATTCACTGCCGAGGAAATCTGGGGATATTTGCCGGGAGAACGTGAAGAGAGCGTGCACCTCGCCGCCTTCCCGAAATTTGAAGCCAGCCTGGTCGACAAGGCCCTGGAGGCAAAGTACGAGCAGCTGCTGGAAGTCCGCGGCGACGTCTCCAAAGCCCTGGAGCTGGCCCGCACTGAGAAACTGATCGGCCACTCCCTCGACGCCAGGGTCACGCTCAGCGCCCCGCAGGGTGCTTTGCGTGACTTGCTGAACACGCAGGCCGACCAGCTGGCCTCGCTGTTCATCGTCTCCCAGGTCGAACTGGTTGACGAACTGCCTGAGGGCCTGTCCGGAGAAACCATCACGGACCTGCGCATCAGGGTCGACAAGGCGCCGGGCGAAAAGTGCGGCCGCTGCTGGAACTACGCCACCACAGTCGGTGTCAGCAATGATCATCCCGAAGTCTGCGAGCGCTGCCTCGCCGCCATCGCCTGACCATGGTGGCGACATAACAGATATGTCACGCTATCGCCAGCTCACCATCATCACCCTGGTCATTCTCATCCTGGACCAGGCAACCAAGCTGTATGTGGATGCCAACTTCCGCCTGCACGAATCGCTGCCGGTGATCGACGGCTTCTTTCACCTGACTTACGTGCGCAACAAGGGGGCGGCCTTCGGCATCTTCGCCGACAGCGCCATACGCATCCCCTTCTTCATCACCGTCTCCATCATCGCCATGCTCGCCATCCTCTGGTATGTCCGTCGTCTGAGAGCCGACCAGAAACTGGCATACTATGCGCTCTCCCTGGTCTTTTCCGGTGCGGTCGGCAACCTTGTTGACCGCATCCGCTACGGCGAAGTCATCGACTTTCTCGACTTCTTCTGGCGCACCTACCATTGGCCGGCTTTCAATGTGGCCGACTCGGCCATCACGGTAGGCGTCACCTTGCTGTTCATAGAAATGTGGGTTGAGGATCGCAGAAAACCGGCGGTGACCGCCAATCACTCGAAGGAGAATGAAACATGAAAAGGATATTGACTGCTCTGGCAATCTGCATGATGCTTGCTTCGCTGACAGCCTGTGAAACGATGAGGGGCCTGGGCAAGGATGTCGAAAGCGCCGGTGAATGGGTACAGAAAAAAGCCCAATGATCGTCAAGAGGCTGTCTGATAAGGACAGCCTCTTTCGCGTTGAGGGCCGAAACAATATTCGGGCAAGCGTTTGACATCAGCAGGGCATAGCCGATAACTTTAGTTTTGTTGAAGTTTCGCCGAGATTCGATGTGGCCTTGTTATCAGAAAGATATTTCTGACTTTCGACTGGAAGAAAATATGAAGGCAAAGACCCTGTACGACAAGCTTTGGGAAAGCCACGTGGTGCGCTGTGACGACGACGGCACCTGCCTGCTCTACATCGACCGGCACCTGGTGCACGAGGTGACCTCACCACAGGCCTTTGAAGGCCTGCGCCTGACCGGTCGCAAGCCGTGGCGCCCGGCAGCCAACCTGGCGGTACCGGATCACAATGTGCCGACCACCGACCGCAGCGGCGGTATTGCCGACCCCCTGTCAAGACTGCAGGTCGAGACTCTGGACGCCAACTGTGCGGAGTTCGGCATCACGGAATTCGCCATGAACGACAGTCGGCAGGGGATCGTCCACATCATCGGCCCAGAGCAGGGCGTGACCCTCCCCGGCACGACGGTGGTCTGCGGCGATTCCCACACCTCGACCCACGGCGCGCTGGGTGCCCTCGCCTTCGGCATCGGCACATCCGAGGTCGAACATGTCCTGGCCACCCAGTGCATCATCCAGAAGAAAACCCGCAATATGCTGGTCAGCGTCGACGGCCGGGTCGGTCCGGGGATCACCGCCAAGGACATCATGCTGGCGATTATCGGCAAAATCGGCACGGCCGGCGGCACCGGCTACGTGATCGAGTACGGCGGCGATGCCATCCGGTCACTTTCCATGGAAGGGCGCATGACGGTCTGCAACATGTCGATCGAGGCCGGTGCGCGCGCCGGGCTGGTCGCCGTCGATGACAAGACGATTGCCTATGTCGAAGGACGGCCCTACGCTCCGGATGGCACTCTCTGGCAACAGGCTGTCGCCGACTGGCAGTCGCTGCACAGCGACCCGGACGCGCATTTTGATCGGGTCGTGCATCTCGATGCCGCCGGGATTCAACCCCAGGTGACCTGGGGGACATCACCGGAGATGGTGGTCGCTGTCAGCGACCGGGTCCCGGACCCTGCGCTGGAGACCGACCCGGTCAAACGCGAGGGGATGCAGGCCGCCCTCGCCTACATGGGCCTGCAGGCGAATACGCCGATCACCGGTATCTTTCCGGACACGATCTTCATCGGCTCCTGCACCAACGCCCGCATCGAAGACCTGCGCGCCGCGGCAGCCATTGTCAAGGGCCATAAGCTGGCCGCCAACATCAGGCGGGCGCTGGTCGTCCCCGGCTCGGGACTGGTCAAACGCCAGGCCGAAGCCGAGGGGCTGGACCGCATCTTCATGCAGGCCGGCTTCGAGTGGCGGGAACCGGGCTGCTCCATGTGCCTCGGTATGAACGACGACCGCCTCGCTCCGCAGGAGCGCTGCGCCTCGACCTCAAACCGCAACTTCGAAGGCCGCCAGGGACAGGGTGGCCGCACCCACTTGGTCAGCCCGGCCATGGCGGCCGCAGCAGCAATAGTCGGA
>JBFIMV010000088.1:0-7967 GCA_041611575.1 Desulfuromonadales bacterium
ACGTCAAGCCGGAGACGCCGCAGATCTTCGGCAAGTTCTTCCGCAGCATGCTCGACCAGGGGGTCAACCTCGCCCCTTCGCAATACGAGGCCGGCTTCATGAGCATCGCCCACAGCAAAGAGGACCTCGACCGGACCATCGAGGCGGCGCGCAAGGCGTGCAAGAGCCTGTAAAGCGACACTGACTGCAAGACCGCTGAAAGCCCGGCCCCGACATGGCGCCGGGCTTCTCATTACCAAACCAGTTGCCTTTCTCGTCTGCCCGCAACCAGACCGGGAGCACCCATGGCCCTGCCGCCGACCATCTACCGCGCTTCGATCGAACTCGCCGACACCGACCGCGGCTGCTATGAAACCCTCACGGCGACCCTCGCCCGGCACCCCTCGGAGACCGCCGAACGGCTGGTGACGCGCCTGCTGGCCTATGCGCTCTGCTACGAAGAAGAGTTGGTCTTCACCAAGGGAATCAGCGCCGGCGACGAACCCGACCTGTGGCGCAAAGGGCCGGACGGTCGCATCCTGCTATGGATTGAAGTCGGCCTGCCGGAAGCCGAGCGTCTGCTCAAGGCGGCCCGCCACGCCGAGCGGGTCGTGCTGTTCGCCTATGGCGGCAGCCGCTGGCGCTGGGAAGCGCAGCACCTGGCGAAACTCGGTCGCGCGGAGAACATAACGGTCCTGACAGTTGCGCAAGAGTTCATCGACCAGCTGGTGGAGCAGCTGCAGCGCGGCATCCACTGGTCGCTCACCGTCACCGACGGCAGCCTCTACCTGAACGTCGCCGGCACGACCCTGGAAAGCACTCTGGAGAGGCTTGCCTGATCCTCTCCAAACTTGAATGTCAAAACAAATGGACAGTCCCCTGATCACAAGGAAGAACGCACTGCAGATGATGTACGGTAGGTTTCCTTGATGGCCAGGAAGGTCTTGAGTTCGGCAAAGAAGAGATCGACCAGCGCGGGATCGAAATGCATCCCCTTTTCCCGCATGATGAGGTCCAGAGCCTCTTCGTCAGAAAAGGCTTTGCGATAGATCCGGTCCGAGGTAAGCGCATCAAAAACATCTGCCAGAGCGACAATCCTGCCGTATATATGAATCTCTTCTCCCGCAAGCCCCTGCGGATAACCGGTCCCATCCCACTTTTCATGATGCTGGCTGGCGATGATTGCGGCAGCCTGCAGGATATCGCGCTTGGAATGAACAAGCATGGCGTGGCCGATGCCGGTGTGATTCTTTATAACCTCGAATTCATCCTCGGTCAGCTTGCCGGGCTTCAGCAGAATGGAGTCCGGGATGCCCAGTTTCCCGATATCATGCAGCGGTGAGGCCGCTGTGATCATCTCGACATCGTAATCTGACAAGCCGAGACGGCTGGCGAGAACCTGGCAGTATTCTGTTACCCTCCTGGTGTGATCTGAGGTTTCTTTTGAGCGCTGTTCCTCGACCACGCCCATGGTGAAAACCGTTTCTTTCAGGGTGTCGCCGATCTCGTCATTCAGGGCCAGCAATTCCGCGTTCATCTCTCTGACCAGGGTCTGGTTTGCCAGCATTTCGGCATTGAACATATTGAACTTGTTCGCCAACTCTTCAAACTCGATCGATGCGAATTCTTCCGGGCTCAGCGGCTCCCGCTGGAAATAGGCTCTTTTGGCTCGCGAGGCGAGCACTTCGAGTGGCTCTTTGATGTGACGCTGGATGGTCTTGAACGTATTGATGCACAACAGGATGATAAAAAAAGTGGCCAGGATAACCAGGGTTGCAAGAACCGCGAAGGTCAGATTTCGATAGGCCGTCAGATCGAGAGTAATATCCAGGGCGCCGAGGACAGTACCATCCGGCACATCGTGGCAGGTCAAACAGTTGAGGGAACCATCTTTGGTTGCAATATAGGGAACAATCGCCCGGATACTCGGCTCAAGGCTGAATTCATTCATCACAAAGGCAGGTTCCCCCGTCTGGAAAACGTCCCTTGTCATGCCGTCTGCTTCTCTTAAAAATTCAGACTTGGATGCAAAGCTTGCGGTCTTCGCGTCAGGCCAGATCACCGCAATCTCTTTCACTTCATACAGGGATTTAATTTCCTCGAGGAAATAATCCCTTTTCTCCATGATCTCCGCCTTCATGTGCGCGGTGAGACCCGCAATGACCACCTCAGAAATGGCGATGGTCTTGCTCTCGATGATGTCGGATGAGATCATCCGGAAACCGAGGCCAACGATGAGCAAGAACACCAGCGAGGCCAACAGCAGAAAGTTGACCATATTTCTGACGGTTATGGTTTTGATGCTCGGTTTTTTGGCCTGCGGAGACGGGGAGGTTTCCTGAGCAATCAACAGGTGTGCTTCCTGGCTTTTTATGTCCATTATGCTGCCCCGTAACCCCTCATTTTTACAGGAATTTTCTTTTCACACTTTGCGCCGACATCGCCAGTTCCTCTCCGCCGTGACGCATCATCAGCCAGAACAAACAACTCTTCCCTTCTACCTCACAGTCAAAATCGTGTTAAATCCAATCCCTGGCAGGAAAACCCTCTCAACACCTTACACTCCATAACGACTCGATACCAGTCGATTTTGCATGCAGCAGTCCCTCTGCAGAGGCGGGGCACGCAACAAGGACATGTCCCCGCTGACTGTCATTGCAGGATGTTGTCTGTTTTATCGTAACGGCCCCGGCCGTCGTTGAACGCTTCACAAACAACCGCTTCAACAATTTCCTCCTGTTCTTCGGAATGCGCGTCTGATACCCGAATAGAAAGGGGGACATCGGTGATCAGTAAAGTCGTCTGGAAAACGGAGAGTTCCCTACAACTCACGACACACCCTTTGAACAGCCCGAAAACACCCTATACTGTAGCTATGAGAGCCGGCGACAAAAGGCTTTGAGAGCCAAGGCACGTTGACGGTCAGCATATTCCTCAAACCGGCTGACATATGACCCGGAAGGCTCAGCTCATGAGGCCGCGATTTTACCTGTTTATACTCCTGATTATTGTATTGACCGGTTGCAGCGGATCCCGTAACTGGGAAGCAGCCCTGCTGCTCTCTGACATCTCTGCCGGCGCGGATTCGAGCTGGCTCAAGGATTTCACACCGGTGCCGGTACGGCAGACTGTCTCTTACACGGTTGCCGGCCGGCAATACATGGGGGATATCTACACTCCGGCGGATGGCGCCCTGGCCAGGTTGGTGATGGTACCGGGGGCCGCGGAAGAGGGAAAGGACGATCCGCGCCTGATTGAGTTTGCCACATCACTTGCGCGGGTCCGGTTTGCGGTACTGGTTCCAGATCTGCCGAGTCTGCGCAAGTTAAAGGTGAATTCCGGCAACATTCGCGAGATCGCCGATGGTGTAAATTACCTGGTCAGCCAGGACGAACTCGCTCCGCAAGGGCACGCGGGGCTGGTGGCCTTCAGCTATGCCGCCGGACCGGCTATCGCAGCTGCCCGCCAGCCGGAACTGGCCGAGCAGGTCGGGTTTGTCCTGACCATCGGCGGTTATTATACGCTGCCGGCTGTTCTCACTTTCATCACCACTGGACATTACCTCGACGACGGGGTCTGGAAACACCAGGAGCCCAGTCCCTATGGCAAATGGGTTTTTGTGATCAGCAACCTGCATCATCTGGACGAGTCTGCCGATCGAGACCTGTTCCAATCCATGGTCGAGCGCAAGAAAGCAGATTTGGCGGCTTCCATCGATGACCTGGCCCAACGCCTGGGGCCTCAGGGGCAGGACCTCTACCGGTTCATCACCAACAACGATCGAACCAAAGTGCAGGTTTTGCTGGAGCGACTCCCCAGGGGCATCCAGGAGGAGGTTGAGCGGCTGGATTTGTCCAGCCAGGACCTGTCGCAACTCAAGGCGCGCCTGCTTCTGATCCACGGCTTTGATGACGACATCATTCCCTTTACTGAAAGCGTGGCTCTCGCCAAGGCCATGCCAACAGAACAAGTTGAGCTTTACCTGATAGACGGTCTGGTGCATGTGGATGCAAAACCTGGCCTGGTCGGCCGGTGGCGTATGTGGCAGGCGCTCGCCGCCCTGCTGGCAGAACGGAATAGAGGGACTGGCCGTAGGTAAACTCCAACTCCCCGATGGCCCGGTCCTGTTGTCCGGGCTAGATGACCGGCTTTTGCAGGACAAGGTCCGGTTCGCCGCACATTTTGAGAATAACGCTGCGTGAGGCTTCACGCAGGGCAACAGCCGTTTCCCAGGTTTCGCTGCCATCCAGATTGAGGGATTCCAGCGTAATCGGTTGGCCGATGTGCAGGTTGACGTAGCCCCGATGGGGCAGCCAGTCAGTTCCGCGAAGGATTGAGCGCGTGCCGCGGATCGCGAGCGGCACAACCGGCACCCCGGCTTCGGCGGCGGCAATGAAGGCCCCCATGTGAAAGCGCATCAACCCGGGGTAGCGGGTAAAGGTCCCTTCAGGGAAGAAGAGATAGTTTCGGCCAGCGCGGGCCTTGCCGGCCAGTTCCTGGAAATCCTTGACCCCTTTCTCGGCGTCAAAGCGCTCTACAAAATCGGCTTCGATACGCTGCAGGAATATACGCACCGCTGCACTCTCCAACAGCTCCCCCTTGGCGACAAAACTGATGCGGCGGGGCAGGTAGCCGACCAGCAGGTAGCCGTCCAGGTAGCTGGCGTGATTGGATACGAAGAGACAGTGCGTCGTGTCCGGAGGCAGGTTCTCAAGCCCGTGGACCGTGACCGGTGTGCCGCTGGCTCGCGCCAGCAAGCGGATGCTGATGCGCATCATCGCCCAGCGGCTTGCGAGACTTGGCAGCAGGATCACCAGCAACCAGACAGTCGGCCCGATCAGGTAAAAAAGGCAGCGTGCATAGACGCCGAAGATGGCATCGCCAACAACCCTTCGGGCACGTCGCAAACGCGGCGTAAAGCCAGACAGGGCCAGTTGCAAGGCACGCCACCTCTGCGCCCGGACCGGTTGGCCGATACGCCCCTGTTCGTAAATCTCTCGGCTGGCAGCACGGCGCACCTTGCCGCTGGAGGTCATCAGGACAGTGTGTGGCGGTGCCAGAACCACATCATCGGGGGGAGCCCCGACCAGGTCGGTGACCACCCGGTTGATCTCCGTGCGCAATTCGGCCTGCGTCGCACTATCCTGGGTGCGGGTTTCAGCTAGCACGATCAGGCGTTCGGTGCCGCTTTTGGTGTCGGCACTGCCGAAAGCAGTTACCCGGCCGACGCGGACTTTGTCGAGCTTGCCGACGGCCTCTTCGAGTTCGTGCGGATAGATATTGCGGCCAGCCCGGATGATGATGTCTTTGACCCGGCCGGTCAGGTAGACCTCGCCGTTGTCGATATAGGCCAGGTCGCCGGAGTCGAGCCATTCCTTGCGGAAGAGCTGGCCGGTAGCGGCCGGGTTGCGGAAGTAACCGCTTGTTGAAGACGGTCCGGTAAACTGCAGACGCCCTTCCTGGCGTTCGGGCAGTTCCAGGTTGGCCGGATCGACAATGCGCACCTGGTGTTCGTTGAGCGGGTAGCCGCAGGATACAAACTTCAGGGCACCTTGGTCATTGGCCGTGGCCGGCAGCGCCTTGCCCCGGTGCATAAAAGCATCCCGTTGAATACGGTCGATCAAAGGTCCGCGACCCAGGGGTGGGAACGTCAGACCCACTGAATTCTCTGCCAGCCCGTAGACCGGCATCATCGCTTCGGATCGAAAGCCATAAGGGCGGAAAGCAGTGCAGAACTGCACGAGGGTCTCAGGGCTGACCGGCTCGGCGCCGTTCATCGCGGCACGCCAGCTGCCAAGGTCGAGACCGACCAGGTGCTTCTCACCAAGGCGACGCAGACAGAGCTCGTAGCCGAAGTTGGGCGAAGCAGACAGGGTGCCGCGATACTGATGTATGGCCCAGAGCCAGCGCTGCGGCCGGGCGATAAAGGCCAGAGGCGACATGACCACCAGCAGGGCGGCATAATAGAGGCTGCCAAACCAGGCGCCTATCAGGCCCATGTCGTGGTAAAGCGGCAGCCAGCTGACGAACACGTCATTGGCCGTCACTTCCACGTGGTCGCCCATGGCCCTGATGTTGGCCAGCAGGTTGGCGTGGGAGAGAATAACTCCTTTGGGATTGCCGGTACTGCCGGAGGTGTACTGCAGGAAGGCGGTGTCGAGCGGCCCAATGGCCGGGCGTTTCAGCTGTCCCGGTGTTGCAGTCAGCTCAGCGGCGGTGACGATATGCCGCAAAGATTCCACCCGCGACTTGAGCATTTGAGCGAGGGGCTTGGCTTCCTTCTGGGTGATCAGGATGACGGCACGGCAGTTATTGAGGACTCCCACATGGCGATTCAGGTGGTCACGTATCAGAGCTGCGCGCGGTGCCGGGTAGATCGGCACCGGGATGCCGCCGGCCAGCTGGATGCCGAAGAAGCTGAAAAAATAGTCGTGCCCGGCATGCAGCATGAGAACGACCGGATCTCCGGGCTGCAGATCGAGGCGCTGCAAGCCGACGGCAACCTGCTGGGCGCCGGACCAGAGCTGTGCATAGGTGATGACCGGGCCGTCGGCCTGGTCGGCATAAAGTTGAATGTGCGGCCGGTCAGGATGGTTGTCGACATGCCATTGCAACGCCTCGGTCAAGGTCAATGCCGTTGCCGGTGTTGCGGTGACTTCGTCAAGTGCAAGCTGTGAAACGGCCTGTACGGCGCGGAACTCATCTGCGGGCCCGGCACCGAGGATGGCACGCAACAGGTCGCGCGGGGTTTCTGCCTCTGCCAGGATGCGTTCCGGCAAAGTGATGCCCAGTTTTTTTTCAATGCGGGCAAAAAGTTCGACACGCGCCAGGCTGTCGAGGCCCAGGTCGTGGTCGAGGGTGCTGTCGAGCCGCACTGCTTCCAAATCGCTTGATTGCCGATGGATTTCGCGGGTCAGCTCCCTGATGATATCCAGAAGAGCGTGCGCTGCGGTGTGAGCATCTTCTGTTGATTTCGCTGCCACGATGTAACCTTTTCTTTATATCAGCACCTTAAGACCGCCGCTCGACTTCGACCCGGTGTTCGCGGCCGAATATCAGGGTCAGGGTCGAGAGCTGTTCAGCTATCACGTCGATCATGCCGTCGAGAGTGATGATGCCGACCGGGACATGTCTTTGCCTGCTCTCGACCACGATGATACCGCCGACATGATGGTGGCGCATCAACTTGGCCACTTCCAGGATACTTGTATCTCGATTGGTGATGACCACCTCGCGGGTTCAGAATCTGCCGCCTTTCATGATGGCCTCCCGACGCCGCCGGCGTCCACGTATCAATGAATCTGACGACTCCAGATACAGTGCCCATTGCGATGAATCTGTTGAATCCGGTGGTAGGGGATGCGGTGTACAGTGCCTTCGCTGTCCAGCAGTTCGAAGACAAAGTGGTTGTCTGGTGGGAAGTAAAGGGCCGCGAACGGAACCTGGATAATCTTCTTCGCGATCCGGTCGTAGTAGCCAATCTCGAAATCGGCGGCGGCGAATACTTCATCCCAGCGTATGCGGCTGAGCAAATCCTGGACCGGTTGCATCTCTGCACCTCATCTCCTTATTCTTTATATTTTATCAACCCGCTGCCATTTTGCAGGCCCTGGAGAGTGAGGCGCCTGTCAAAACTCGCCCGGGCCGGCAACATCACGGTCCTGGCGGTCGCCCAGGAGTTCATCGATCAGCCGGTGGAGCACCTGCAGCGCGGCATCCACTGGTCGCTCACCGTCACCGACGGCACCCTCTACCTGACGGTCGGCGGCAAGCCCCTGGAAACCACCCTCGAGAAACTTGGCTGAGCCGCCCCAAATAGACGGGGGCGGAACCTCAACGGCCCGCCCCCACCCACACTCATCGCTCATCGCTCAGCACTCAGCCATCAGCCCTCCACCTAAACCGGTCTCCGGCTCTTGCCGGGCTTGTACTCCCCGGCGAAGGGGGTCATGACGATGCGGATGTCCTTGACGAAGGCGCCGGCGTCG
>JBFIMV010000089.1:0-7952 GCA_041611575.1 Desulfuromonadales bacterium
ACTGTCTCGGCGCCACGACCCTTGATGAATACCGTCAGCACATAGAGAAGGACGCCGCCCTCGAGCGCCGGTTCCAGCCAGTCTTTGTCGGGCAGCCTTCGGTCGAGGATGCCATCAGCATCCTGCGCGGTCTCAAGGAGCGGTTCGAGGTGCATCACGGGGTGCGCATTCACGACAGCGCGCTGGTCGCGGCGGTCACGCTGAGCCATCGTTACATAGCCGATCGCTTCCTGCCCGACAAGGCCATCGACCTGGTCGACGAGGCCTGTGCCATGATCCGCACGGAAATCGACTCCCTGCCGGCGGAACTGGATGAAGCGACGCGGCGCGTCATGCAGCTGGAGATCGAGGAGGCGGCCCTCAAGAAAGAGAAGGACAAGGGAAGCCAGGGCCGGCTGGATTCGTTGCGCAAGGAGCTTGCGGAACTGCGTCACCGCGCCGATACACTGAGAATGCAATGGGAGGCGGAGAAGGAGGCGATCCACAAGGTCCAGGAACTGCGCGCGGCGATAGAAACCGTTCGTCAGGACATCGCCGTCGCCGAACGCAACTACGACCTGAACCGTGCCGCAGAGCTCAAGCACGGCCGCCTGCCGGAGCTGGAGCGTAACCTGCACGCCATGGAAGCCGCTTCAGTCGAATCCGGCAAGGAGGCGCGGCTGCTGCGCGAGGCGGTCGGTGATGACGAGATCGCCGCCATCGTCTCCCAATGGAGCGGTATACCGGTGACGCGTCTCATGGAAGGTGAGCGGGAAAAACTGCTCAGGCTCGACAAAATCCTGCATCTGCGGGTGGTCGGTCAGGATGAAGGCGTCCAACGGGTTGCTGATGCTGTGATTCGCTCACGGGCGGGCATCAAGGACCCCAGGCGGCCGATCGGCTCATTCATCTTCCTTGGGCCGACCGGGGTCGGCAAGACCGAGCTGGCGCGCACGCTGGCGGAAGCCCTGTTCGACAGTGAGGACAACCTGGTGCGCATCGACATGTCCGAATACATGGAACGTCACGCGGTCAGCCGCCTGATCGGAGCGCCTCCCGGTTACGTGGGCTTCGAAGAAGGCGGGCAGCTGAGCGAGGCGATCCGCCGCAGACCCTACAGCGTCATCCTGTTCGACGAAATCGAAAAGGCGCATCCGGACGTTTTCAATATCCTGCTGCAGGTGCTGGATGACGGCCGGATCACCGACAGCCACGGCAGAACGGTCGATTTCAAGAACACGGTGGTTATCATGACCTCGAATATCGGGTCACCTCATCTGCTCGAGGGAGTCACCGCTGATGGCCGGATTCGGAGCAGTGCCCGTGATCAGGTCTTCGCCGAGCTGCGCAGCGCGTTTCGTCCCGAGTTCCTCAACCGGGTGGATGAGATCGTGCTCTTCAAACCCTTGACCCTTGAAGAAACGGAGCAGATTGTCGACCTGCAGATCAAGGAACTGCGTCGTCGCCTGCGTGATCGCGACCTTGAGCTGGAGCTCACGGACGCGGCCAGAAGTTTTGTTGCCAGGGCGGCCTACGACCCGGTGTATGGTGCGCGGCCACTCAAACGTTATCTGCAGCAACACCTGGAAACCAGGATCGGGCGGGCTTTGCTCAGCGAGGTTGCCGCGCCCGGCAGCCGGGTGCGGATCGATGTCAGGGAGGGTGAACTGGCCGTTGATTTCGTCGCCGCTGCGCCTGCGGTCGACGACCGCGGCCAGGCAACGGCGGACCTCTCGCAGCCGTCATCCGAAGGCCGGCTCTAAATGCTTGGATTTTTTGTTGAATGGTTGTTAGAATAGCTCTCGTTCGGTAGCGAGGGGATCGACTGTCGAGGGCTTATGCAGAAACGCAAACGTTTCGGTGAGATTTTAGTCGAAGCCAAGGTGGTCGACGAGCAGCAGCTCGTCCGCGCCCTGGAAAAGCAGCGCGGGACCGGTCGACGTCTCGGTCAGGTCCTCGAGGAGATGGGCGTTGTGACCGAGCGGGACATCGCTGCGGCCGTGGCGCGCCAGTTCGGTTTCAAGACCGTTGCCAATATCGCCCGTGCCAGTTTCAGCGCAGATCTGCTGAGTGTGACGGACGGCGACACCGCGATGAACAAGCTCATGTTCCCCCTGAAGAAGGAGGGGTCGACGCTTTTCCTGGCGATGGTCAATCCACTTGACATCGAAACGATCGACAATCTTTCTTTCCGCTGCGGGCTGCGTGTCGTCCCCTGTGTGACCACCCCTTCGGAAATCCAGACCGCCGTCAACCGGCATTACTACAAGATCGTAGAAGAGGCAGCCGATGCCGATGCCTGGTGGACTGTGCTGGTGGTCGATGATCAGGACCTGGTGCGCGCGGCCGCCGTCGCTGCCTTGAAAAAAGAAGGCTTCGGCCTGCTCGAGGCCAGCAACGGCGCGGACGGCCTCAAGGTCGCCATCCAGAATAAGCCTCACCTGATTGTCGCCGATACGGTGATGCCGCGCATGGATGGATATGAAATGTTCCGGGCGATGCAGGGCAACCCCGGCACCAAGAGCATTCCGGTCATCGCCTTGTCCTCGAAATCTACCGCCGAAGAAGAAGCAAAAATTCTCGAGATGGGCTACTTCGACTTCATTGCCAAGCCGGTCAATCCGGTGCGCCTGGTGGCGCGCGTCAAGCATGCGCTGCGCATTGTCTATGGAAAAACCCCGCCGGCACGCTGATCGCCTGGAGAGGCCGCATTCCAAACCGCACGGTAAAGACCCAGGTCCAACAATTACACTGAAGCAAGAATTTCAAGGCGCCCGAGGCTCATCTCCGGGCGCTTTTTTTACGGGCCTATACCCCAAAAGTAAGGTCAACACATTTCAACGCAAAGGCGCCAAGGAAAAAGAAAGACGCGAAGGATATCTCTCACTTTCTTTGGCTTATGTACGTTATTGCTTTGCGCCTTGCCCTTTATCTCTGCGTTTTTGTGTTGAAAAGATTCGAGCCTTTGTATTGTTATAGCCCGTTTACTTATGTATCCGAAGGGTTGTCAAGCAGTACTGCCTATGGAGGCTCCCTTCTAATGTCGAATATTCTTGCCTTTTTTTCTGAAATCCCTATAATTGACAAAAACGGTTATATATAGATCGGACGGAAAGGATGCTGCCATGCGTATCGATGTACTTTGCAAACCTGAAGCTGCGAATCGCGGTGAACGTGTCCTCGCCAACGTACGCCGGGCTCTTGAAGAACTGGACGTGAGGGCGGAGGTTCATCTTTTCTGCGACCGCCGTAAAATGGTCGACAATCGTGTTTATGTTACCCCGGCGCTGTTGATCGACGATGTCGTGCGTGTTGCCGGCCGGGTTCCGGATGTGACAGAGATCCGGAGCTTCATTGTTGAACGGCCGCGTTACCTGGACCGAATCAAGGAAGTTGCCTGATTTTACCCTCCTGACTGTACCAAGCGGAACCCTGCCATACGGGTTCCGCTTTTTTATTGTCGTCTGCCAGGTTGTTTCAGCGTGCTGATTCATCCACCGGCTTTACATTGATGAGGTTGTTATGTAACTTGGCTCACAGGGTTGAACTCTCAGCATTGCAGGGCTTCTATGATCAAAATTTTGCTGGTCGATGATGTCGAACTTTTTCTTGAACTGGAAAAGTCATTCCTGGACGGAATGGGCTATGAGATTCTGACGGCCCGCTCCGGTGAAGAGGCGCTTGAAGTTATCGCCGAGCAGGAGCCGTCGCTGGTGCTGCTGGATCTTTACATGAAGGGGATCAGCGGCGAAGAAGTCTGCCGGCGGTTGCGTGCCGAGGAACGCTGGCGGAAGCTGCCGGTGATTATGGTGACGGCCGCAGGAAAAGAAGAACAGGTCCGCCGTTGCCTCGAAGCGGGCTGCGACGACTATCTCACCAAGCCGATCAGCAAGAACCTGCTGATTGAAAAGATTCTGCGGCTTCTAGGCAAGGTGCGTTCGCGGACA
This sequence comes from Desulfuromonadales bacterium, assembly GCA_041611575.1. Classification (GTDB taxonomy): domain Bacteria; phylum Desulfobacterota; class Desulfuromonadia; order Desulfuromonadales; family BM103; genus JBFIMV01. The sequence continues at coordinate 3,927 of JBFIMV010000089.1, forward strand.
GCAGAACGGGTGCCGGTGAAGCTCAACGTGCAGATCCAGTCGGGAGGACGCAGTCTCGAAGTCTGCGCGCAGGATATTTCGCGTAACGGCATCTACGTCCAGAGTCGGACGGTCCTCGAGCCGGGAGCAGCGGTAGAACTCGGCCTGGTCTTGCCGGGAGCACATAAAATCTCTGTTCTTGGCAAGGTCAAGCGCGTGCAGCGCGGGGATCGTGAAGGGATGGGGATTTACTTCGTGCACCCTGAAAACGAAGGGGTCGCTGCGCTGCAGTCCCTGATCGAGGACGGCAGGCGGCAGGCGGCAGGGGAACATCAGGACATGGCCGACGACAGGGCCCAGGCGGAACTGGTCGCCGAGAATCAGCGGCTGTTGACAAGAATCAAGGAGTTGGAAGAGGAGAACCGGGAATTCGCCGGCCAGCTCATTGAAATCGAGCAGGTCAACAACAACCTGACCAATCTCTATATTGCTTCAAGCCGCCTGCATTCCGAACTCGATCATGACAAGGTGAAAGACATCATCAAGGAGGTGGTGATCAACTTTGTCGGTGCCGAAAAATTTGCCCTGCTGATGTACGATGAAAGCCAGGGCGTCCTCAACTTTGAAACCGGCGAGGGATTCGAAGCCGGTGAGTTCCCCTCCCTTGAGGTCGAGGACGGTTTCTGGAACCAGGTGGCGCGCGGCGGAGAGAGCTATTACCACGAAGGGAGCGTCGGGGAAGGGTCGGATGACCCGGCGGCGCCGGTCGCGGCAATCCCGCTGCGCATCCATGACCGCTCTTTGGGGATTCTGGCGATCTACCGACTGTTTGTGCAGAAAGAGCGATTCGAGCCGGTTGACTACCAGCTGTTCTCGATGATGGCGGAGCATGCCGCGACAGCGCTCTTCTCATCAACCCTGTACGGCGCGTCCGAACGCAAGCGGCAGACCTACCGGGGCTTGATGGACCTGCTGCTCAAGTAGCATGGACGCCGGGAGGCGTTTGCAGCAAGCCTTCACTGACGGCAAATTCGACCAGCTCCATGCCGGTGGTTCGCGACAGGCTGCCTGCAAAAATCTCGCGGGGGGTCAGCGTGCCGTTGCTCTGTTGCAGGAGACGCAGCAGGTCCTCGCCGAGAGATTCGCAGATAACCTCGTTGTCGCGGCGCATGAAAAGGGCGACGGAGCCGACCGGCCGGAAAAGATTGGCAAGCTCCTCGAACTGCACTCCTTCCATTTCCATAAAATCCAGTATTTCATAGGCAAAAGGAACCAGCCGATATTTCGAGGTGCGCTGCCAGGGGATCTCCCAGAGGTCTGCCTTGAGCAGTTGTCCATCGCTCAAGGGCGAAAGTTCTTCACCGAGCAGGGTTTCAGCGTAGTGGAAATGATAGCAAAGGAGGTCGAGAAAGAGACTTGACAGGTGCTCCTGGCCCGACTCCTTCAGCCGCCGGCAGAGGTAGTTCTGGAGCATGCGGTAGACGTCGTCCGCTGACCAGCTGGCGCTGTCAAGAAAATGTTCTTCCCCGATGCCCGGCTGGCGAATCGCCCAATGGTAAAAATCGATCAGCAGCTCGCTTGGTTGCGTTTTCAGGGCCTGAAGGATCGCCGGGAAGAAGGCGACGGCACGTCCGGTATTGTAGAAAATGTCGACGGCCGCTGCCAGTCGGCGACTGCGAGCCATGTCCTCGACCGACCAATCGTTGGAAGAAACGAGCTCGTAGGGGGGCTCCATTTGTGCCTGGATTGCATAACGCTCGCGCTGCTGTGCCAGGCGGGTGCCGGGCAGCACGGCGAGCGGAAAGATATGCACGTGGTTCGGGGCGAAGCCCAATGCGGCATCGATGCTCGCGCAAAATCCGGCGTAGTCGTCCTCCGGCAGACCGTAAATCAGATCGAATCCATAGGTAACCCCCTCTGCTTCGAGCAGGTGTACCTTTGCCGCCAGGCAATCGATGTCAATCGGCCGGTGGATCGCCCGGAGCACCGATTCGCTCACAGACTGCAGCCCCACCTGTACCGAACAATGCAGCTGGCCCAGCAGGCTGGCGGTGTGCCGATCAACGAAGTCGATCTTGGCCTCCAGGTGATAATGGATTTCCGGAGCCAGTCTCAGGAGCATTTTCAACAGCGATACGCCACGCTCCGGGGGATAGTTGAAGGTTGAATCGAGAACCCATACCTGGCTGACGCTGCGTTCCCTGAAAAGCGCGAGCTCTTTTTCAAGGCGGTTGTGATCCAGGGCGCGGACCCCGGCATGCCCTCGGGAATCGAAGCAATAGTCGCAGGAGAAGGCGCATCCTCGCGCCACCTCCCAAAGAACGCCTCCGGAGGCGTTGGGTTGCAGCAGTCCGGTCAACCAGGGTGACGGCATCGTGCTCATGTCGCAGGGTGACGCCTTCTGACCGGCAAGCGGGCCGGAGGGGGTCATGAGGGTGACTCCCGGCAGGGCCCGGTTCGCCGACTTGTTCAACAGGGCCGACACCAGTCCGGCGAAGGCGGCCTCCCCCTCACCGTGGATCAAAGCGGTCCAGACGTTGTCCTGCATCAGTCTTTGCGGGTTCCCGGTCACTTCGGGTCCCCCTGCAACCAGCAGGATGTCAGGTTGTTCCAGGCGCAATTTACGGGCCAGTTCGAGGACCCGCCCGCGATTCCAGACGTAAACCGGGAAGGCGACCATGTCCGGATTCTCCGTGAGTACTGCGGAGAGAATCTCCTGATCGTCCTGTTCCGGGAAGAAGTCCAGCAGGGTGGATTTGGTAGCGATGTCGGCAGGGAGGGCCGCGGCAAGACATCCGGCCGCCAGTGATACGGCTTGAGCTGATCGTCGTACATGAAGTGTGCAGAAGACGATGGTCATCGGTTCACCGTGTCACGACTCTGGATTAAGGAAGGTGTAACCCGGGCGGCAACGCATGCAGAGTCGACACGTCTGTGTCTGCAGTCGCATTCCGTTGTTGCAATAACTTATATCGGCTTGCCGCGAGGACGTCAACCGGCGGCCGGATGGTCTCCAGGTTGGCGATACTCCGGAGAGACCTATGGAGCGGCCTCCCCCGGCATGCCCATCGTCAGATGACGTTCCGTGGTCGGTATGCCGTGTCGCAGGAATATTTCTTCCAGCTCCGGATAATTGTCCCTGATGGTTGCCAGGGTGAGGTGATAGCCGTAGTGCATCACCTGGGTGCGCGCGGAGATCGACATCGGCCCCTGAAAGAAGAGCATGGCTTCATCGGCTCCCGGCTCAAACAGCACGATATCGACCTCGGGATGCTTCTGCCGGTAATAATTGAGGGCAAGGGCCATTTTCTCGCGGGATTCGATGCGCTGTGCCTGCTCCCAGGTAAACAGGATCCCCAATTCATCGATCTGCGAACATTTCCCATAGGACATGGAGGGGAGGCAGGTGGTCTCAGGATCGTTCTGAAAGGGAACGCGCGGATTGACGAGCACGATCAGCTTGGCGCCGTTTTCAATGGCCACATCAAGGTGTGTGCCGCGTCCGTAAGAACCGTCGATGTACGCCTTCTTGCCGATCCGGTAGGGTTGAAAAAAGAACGGAATGGCGCAGGATGCGGTGATGGCCTGGCAGATGTGCAGATCATGCTCTGTGTTGCCGCCGAACACCACCCGCTTGCCGGTGTCCAGCTCATAAGCAGGAATAAACAATTCGCAGCTTAACTTGGTGAAATCGTCGCACAAGCCTTCATCGTGAAACGAGGAGCAGAGGTATGACTGCATCGGGTCCAGAGAAAAGATGCCGGCCGGGAATTGCTCCTGTAGAAGGTGGGGCAGGTCTGCCATGCGAAAGGCCCAACCGCTGCGCCGGTAGTGACGATAGACATGATAGAGATTGCGGGGCAGGCCGGCGAGGGCGGCAAGCCCGCCCCACCAGTCGAAGCGGTAGATGTCGCTTCGACGCCAGTTGAAAACCGTACGTTCGTTGCGGGAGATGGTTTTGAAGAGTCCGCCGGCGTCAATCCGGTTGGCGATCAGGGTGGCGATGACCGAGCCGGCGCTGATACCGATGTAGGTGTCGAAACGGCG
>JBFIMV010000090.1:0-7905 GCA_041611575.1 Desulfuromonadales bacterium
CATCGTCCGCCGCCTGACCGCGGTCGAGGGGTTGGGGAGCTGCACCTGCATCGCCAGCGACAAAACCGGCACCCTGACGGTCAATCGCCAGACCGTCAGGCGCATCTGGCTTCCGGACGGAATCGGCTACCAGGTCAGCGGCGAGGGCTATGCCGGCGACGGCGAGATCACCCGTAGTGACGAATCACCGGTCGATGACGCCGAGCAGCAGCGTTTAAGACGGCTGACCCTGGCCGGTGCGCTTTGCAACGAGGCCTCGCTGCGCTTCTCTCTCGGTGAATGGCTGCACCAGGGGGATACCATGGATGTCGCTCTGCTCGCCCTGGCGCACAAACTCGACCTCGACCCGGAAGCGGAGCAGAGCAGGCACATGGTCATTGGTGAAATCCCCTTCGAATCGGAACAGCGCTACGCGGCGCGCTTCGTGCGCGACAAACATCCTGTCTGCATCGTCAAGGGGGCCGTGGAACAGGTCCTGGACTTCTGTACCGGGATGGCCGGCCCGGCAGGGACGCTGCCGCTGGATACTGCGACGGTGGAGCAGGAGACCCTGCGCCTGGGCGAAGGGGGGTATCGCGTTCTGGCGATCGCCGAAGGCGCTCTGCCGACTGACGACCTCGACCAACCGCCCGGGCCGGCACACATCCCACCACTGGAACTGCTCGGCCTGGTCGGCTTCATCGACCCGCTGCGTCCCGAAGTGCTGGAGGCGATCAGCACCTGCCGCAAGGCCGGAGTACGCGTCGTCATGATTACCGGCGACCACCCGGCGACCGCGCTGGGGATCGCTCGGGAACTCGGTCTGGCGAAAGACGAAGGCGACATGCTCAGCGGCGCCCGGCTGACGGAACTGACCAAGGACGGCGGCGACTGGGACAGGCACGTCGCCGCGGCCAGGGTCTTCGCCCGGGTGACCCCGCTGCAAAAACTCAAGATCGTCGATGCGCTCATCCGCCAGGGGCATTTCACCGCCGTGACCGGCGACGGCGTCAACGATGCTCCCGCCCTGCGCCGGGCCCATATCGGCGTGGCCATGGGCACCGGCACGGACGTCGCCAAGGAGACCGCGGCGATCATCGTCACCGACGACAACTTCGCCTCGCTGGTCGCCGGCATCGAGGAGGGCCGCTTTGCCTACGACAACGTCCGCAAGGTGGTCTACCTGCTGATCTCCACCGGCGGGGCGGAAATCGTGCTCTTCACCCTGGCCCTGCTCTGCGGCCTGCCGCTGCCACTCGGCGCGGTGCAGCTCCTCTGGCTGAACCTGGTCACCAACGGCATCCAGGATGTCGCCCTGGCCTTCGAAGGGGGCGAACCGGGGGTCATGAAGCACCCTCCCCGTTCCCCTGAGGAAGGGATGTTCAACCGGCTGATGATCTCACAGACGCTGGTTTCCGGCCTGACCATGGGCCTGCTCGCATTCAGCACCTGGGCCTGGCTGCTGGCCAACGGAATGGGGGAGGCGGAAGCCCGCAACCTTGTGTTACTATTGATGGTGCTGTTGGAGAACGTGCATGTCTTCAACTGCCGCTCCGAGCGGATCTCGGCCTTCAAGGTGCCGTTGCACCGCAACCGGGTGCTGATCGCGGGAGTCCTGATCGCCCAGGGGATTCACATCCTGAGCATGCAGATCCCCTTCATGCAGCGCATCCTCGGCGTGGCTCCGGTTACAGTGCAGAGCTGGTTCGCCCTGCTCGGGCTGGCCGGTCTGCTGCTGCTGGCGATGGAGATCTTCAAATTCTGCCGCCGGGAAAAATAGCAAGGACAAACATCCGCAGGAAGGAGCCCCTCATCTTCATGGCAAACGATCCACGCGAACCGATCCTGAACGTCATCGACACCCTCTCCGAACGCTACCTGAAAGGCAAGGTCAGGGCGGTCAAGCTGGCGATGATGTCGCTCCTCTCGGGAGGGCACATCCTGCTCGAGGACATCCCCGGCCTCGGCAAGACCACCCTGGCCCTGGCGCTGGCCCATGCCCTCGGGCTGTCATTCGGCCGCATCCAGTGTACCAGCGACCTCCTCCCTTCGGACATCACCGGCCTGTCGATCTACGATCGTGACAAGAGCGAGTTCCGGTTCGTGCAGGGCCCGGTCTTCAACAACCTGGTGCTGGCCGACGAGATCAACCGCGCCATGCCGAAGACCCAGAGCGCCCTGCTCGAGGCGATGGAGGAGCATCGGGTGACCATCGAGGGGACGACCTACCGCCTCCCCGACCCGTTCATGGTGATCGCCACGCAGAACCCGGTGGAGCAGGTCGGCACATACCCGCTGCCGGAATCCCAACTCGACCGGTTTCTGATCACCACCGGCATCGGCTACCCCCCTGAAGCGATGGAGAAGACCATCATCCGCACCGGCAGTATTCGCGAGGGCATCCGCGAAATCACCCCCCTGCTGACCATCGAGCAGCTGCTGCAGGCCCGCGAGGCGATCCGCAAGGGAGTCTTCCTCTCAGAAAAGATCACCGAGTACATCTACCGGCTGGTGGCGGCGACCCGCGAACACCCGATGCTGCTGGCCGGGATATCCACCCGCGGCGCCATCAACTTGGCCGAGACGGCCCGCAGCCATGCCTTTCTGGCCGGCCGCGACCACATCATCCCCGAGGACGTCAAGGCCCTGTTCGCGCCGGTCTGCGCTCACCGCCTGATACTGAAACCGGAACATGAGACCCTCGACCGCAAGGAGATCCTGCTTTCGCTACTCGACGAAAATCCGGTGCCTTTGGTCTGAAGCTGACCCGCGCCGGGTTCATCTATATCGTTCTGACGCTGCTCATCGGCTTTGCCGCCGTCAACACCGGCAACAACCTGCTCTACCTGCTGGTGTCGGCACTGCTCGGCTTCATGGCGGTCTCCGGAGTCCTCGGCAAGTGGAACCTGTCTGGCATCGAGGTGCGCTACATTCTCCCGGACGAGATCTACGCCGGCGTCCCCACCCTGCTCGGCGTGGTCTTGCACAACCGCCGCCGCTGGCTTCCGGTCTTCCTCATGGAGGTCCTGACCGAAGGCCACGGACGCCTCTTTCCCGTCGTGGACCCTCGGCAGGATTGTCAAAAAAGTCTCGAAATCTGTCTGCCCATCCGCGGCCGGCAAGCCCTCCCCTCGGTGACTCTCCGTTCGCGCTTCCCGGTCAACTTCTTTATCCGCTCGCAAGGCGTCCGGATAGAGCAGGACGTCACCGTCTTCCCTGCACCGCTCCCCTGCCCCGACCTTCTGCAACCCGATCCTGGCGGTGGCCACGGCACGCGGCAGAACTGGCAGAAGGGCTATGAGGGTGACATCAACCGCATCGGCAACTACCGGGGAGGCGAACCGCTGCGGGCAATCCATTGGAAACTCTCGGCGCGACATGACCGCCTCAAGGTCAAGGAGTATTCGGCGGCGACCCGCAAACCGGTGACGCTTGACCTGGCCGGCGTCCCCGGCACGGGGCTCGAGCAACGCCTCGGCTTCGCCGCCTATCTTATCAACCGCTGGCTGCGCGACGGCTGGCCGGTCGGCCTCAAGGCCGGACGCCTGGAACTTCCGCCGGGGGTCGGCAGGCGCCACAAACTCCTGCTGCTGCAGGCATTGGCTCTTTATGGTTCGGATCAAACGCTTTCTTGACCTGCTCGCCGGCTTCGTGGCCCTGCTCAGCATCGGCCCGGTCCAGGCCGCCCTCGACCGGCCGCTGCTGGTCGTGGTGCTGATCGCCATCCCCGCGGGCTGGTGGTGCGATCGTCGCGAGCGCTACCCCCTGCCGACTTGGCTGGCGACCCTGATCGCCGTGGCCGGGATGATTTTTTACGCGGTGCAGATCACCCGCGCCGAAGTCGCCATTCCGGTGGTGCACGCGATGATCGTCCTGTTGGCGGTCCGCCTGCTCACGCCCAAGGAAGGCCGTGACTACCTGCAAATCTTCGTCCTGGCCCTCTTCATCCTGGCCGGCTCCTCTCTGATCCATCTTGAAATCAGCTTCGTCGTTTACCTGGTCCTGCTGATCATCAGCGTGACCCTCGGCCTGGTGATGCTGACGGTCTTCGTCACCGATCGATCCCTGATCATGACCCGTGCGGAGCTCACCAGGCTGATCAAGGTCGGACTTCTGCTGCCGGCCGTCTCCCTGCTGCTGATGATGGTCTTCTTTGTCGTCCTCCCCCGGACCCGGCACCCGCTGTGGAATTTCCTCAACCCTTCGAGCCAGGGGGTCGTCGGCCTGGCGGAAACCGTTGAGCCGGGGACCTTCTCACAGATTTCCGGCGTCAAGGAGCTGGTGTTCCGCGCCGTGGGGCCGGAACTCGCACCCGAGGACCGTTACTGGCGGGCTCTGGTCCTCAACCAGTCACAGGAGGGGCGTTGGCTGCGCGTGGAGCCGCCACCGGAGCAGCAGGTCCGCATCGACGGCCCGCGCACGGTGCAGTTCGGCATATACCCCGAACCGCGCACGGACCGTTACCTGATGACCCTCGACCGCCCGACCCTCCTCACCGGCGTCTACCATAACCGGTCCGTCGACCAGATGTACCTGGCCAGGTCAGCGATCGATCGCCGCTTTCGTTACGAGGTCACTGCCAGCCCCGGCGGCAGCCTGCAGGTGCGCGAAGGCGTGGACCGCGATTTCTATCTGATCCCGCCGCAGGAGGTCTCGCCGCGCATGCGTGCCGTCGCGGCCGGCATCGGCACGGAAGGGACAGGCACGGCGGCGCGGGTGGCGGCCCTGGCCGAGTTTTTCCGCGGCCAGGAGCTGAGCTACGCCCAGGACGACCTGGCCTCGGGCCCCGACCCCCTCGACGATTTTCTGTTCGGCAAGAAACGCGGCTACTGCGAGTTCTTCGCTTCTGCCTATGTCACCCTGGCCCGCCTCGCCGGTATTCCCGCCCGCCTGGTCGGAGGTTACTATGGCGGCGATTACAATCCACTCGGCGGCTACTACCTGGTCACCGAGGATACCGCCCATATCTGGGTGGAGATACTCGATGCTGACAACCGCTGGCAGAGCGTCGATCCGAGCCAGTGGGCCATCAACGCCGCCACGACGCTCGGCATACGGGACCGGTCGCAGCTGAGCGCACTGCGCCAGCTCGCCGACAGCCTCAACTACCACTGGGTGCAGGCGATCGTCGTCTTCGACCTGGCGCAGCAGATCACGCTCTTCCGTGATGCGGGGGAGAGCCTGCGCGACCTGCGCGCGGTCCGTCTGCAGCAAGGCTGGTGGCACGCTCCCGCCGTCCTGCTGGCCTGCGCAGTGCCTATCGTTCTCCTGCTGCTGCGCCGCCGGAGCTCTGCCGAAGCGCGCCTGCTGGCGGCCTTCAAAAAAAGGGTGACGCAACGTTATGATGCGGGGTGGCTCAGACCCGGAACCGGGCTGGCTGAAATCGGGGAACACTTTGATGACGACAACTGCCGGGAATTCGCACGCATCTATTATGGCGCAGTCTTTTGTGATCGCACACTAACAACCGCGGAACGTGCTTTGCTCGAACGGCTACTGAAGAAGATTGTGGCGAAAGATTGCGATTCTATAACCAACACAAAGGCTTGAATCTTTTCAACGCAAAGACGCAGAGAATAATGGCAAGGCGCAAAGTAAAAACGTAAATATGCCAACGAATGGGAGCAAGTTCCTTCGCGTCTTTCTTTGTCCTTGGCGTCTTTGCGTTGAAGTGTGTTGACCTGTTATTGGGTTATAGCCCCAATAGATTACTCAGGCCGAGGGGGGCGGCGACGACGCGGGCGGCGACGTGTGCGCCGTGCGGTTTTCGGAGGTTCAGCATCGGGGTCATGCTGCGTATGCAGGGTCTTCTGCCAGGTTGCCACCAGCTGCTGGTCTCCGTCGTTGGCCAGGGTCCAGAGACGAAACAGCTCAAGGGAGGGGGCTGCTACAGGGTTGTGCAGAAAGCGCGCCTGGCCTCGTTGGCCGAGGCCGCGGGCAAAGCGGTAGCAGCCGACCAGCAGCTCCTTCGCCTGGTGGCGAAGACCGTGCGACAGGTGAAAATAGCTGCTGTATGCGGCCAGCAGCTGCCCGGCTGACTGCAGCACCTCGCCGATCGGCAGGGCCGCTTTTACCGGGCATTTCTTCCAGAAGCGATCAATGAAGAGCGCCGCCAGAATCATCCCTTCATCAACGGCCCCGGTTTTCCCGAAGTGCTGGTTGAGCAACCCCAGCAGCCTGAAGGTTGTTTTCTCCGGTTGGTAGCCGCCCATCGTCGGTTGCAGGAGCCCTAAAGATTGTGCCTTTTCCATGACCTCGGCAGCGACACCGAGTCGGAAGAATTGCACCAGCTTTTCTCGCACCCTGGCATGCGAGGCCGTGGCAAGCAGGGGCGCTTGCGTCGTCATCGCTGCGAGAGTGTCTTCATCGAGAGAAAAATTCAGGCGGGCACTGAACTCCAGGGCACGCAACATGCGCACCGGATCTTCGGCAAAACGGATGTGGGGATCACCGATGACACGCAACTGTCGATTCTGCAGATCTTTCATCCCGCCGACATGGTCGATGACCGAGAAATCGGCGATGTTATAGAACAGGGCGTTGATGGTGAAGTCGCGGCGGAAGGCGTCTTCGCACGGGGTGCCGAACTGGTTCTGGACGAAGAAGGCATGTTCGCTTTCGTCCTCCGGCAGCTCTTCCGGGTCGGGCTGGCGGCGAAAGGTGGCGACTTCGATCACCTCGTCTCGGCCGAAACGCACATGGGCGAGCCGGAAGCGGCGACCGACCAGGAAGCAGTTGCGGAACAGCTTCTTGACCTGCTGCGGCGTGGCGTCGGTGCCGATGTCAAAATCCTTGGGTGTGCGCCCCAGCAGCAGGTCGCGCACGCTGCCACCGACCAGGTAGGCCAGATGGCCGCTACGGTGCAGGCGGTAGAGGACCTTGAGCGTGCTGCTGTCGATCTGGTTGCGGGAGATGCCGTGTTCGGCACGGGGGAAGATGACCGGCGCGGCCGAATCCTTGGTTAGATTTGAGCGAGAAGTGTTCATGCCGTTCCAATGGGGGCCTCTGCGACGGCGTCCGTACCGCAGCAGGTAAAGTTGTCACTGTATAGCAGATATCGCCGCACGATGGAAGCGCCGGTCGGCACGCCTGGGGGATACGCGTTGTCTTGTCACCCGGGAACAGGTATAACGAGACCAGCACCTTTTCCGCCCTGATCGAATGACCGGACTTCAACGCGAGGACACCCCGCCGGCATGAATCTGCTCGTCATCCTCGGCCCGACCGCCTCGGGAAAAACCCATGTCGCCGTCCAGGCTGCTCGCCGGCTGAACGGCGAGATCATTTCGGCCGACTCCCGCCAGGTCTATCGCGGGCTCGACATCGGCAGCGGCAAGGACCTGGCTGAGTACGGCTCTACCCCTCACCATCTGATCGACATCACAGAGCCGGGACGCGAATACAGCCTGTTCGATTTCGTTCGGGACTTCACCGCGGCCTACGCTGCGATTCTCGACCGGAACAACCTGCCGATCCTCGCCGGTGGCACGGGGCTTTACCTTGACGCCGTGCTGCGCAACTATCGCCTGGTGCCGGTGGCGGAGGATCCGCAGCTGCGCCAGGCGCTGGCGCCGCTCAGTCTCGACCAGCTCCGGCAGCGCCTCATGGCGCTGCGTTCCAAGCTGCACAACACCACCGATCTCGATGACCGCGCGCGCCTGGTGCGCGCCATCGAAATCGCCGAAGGCGAGCGACGAGGCGACAGCAGCCCCCTGGCCCTGCCACCGATGACCCCCAGAGTGTACGGCTTGCGCTGGCCACGCGCCGTTCTGCGCGAGCGCATTACGCGCCGGCTGCGTGAACGCCTCGACCAGGGGATGATTGAAGAGGTTGCAAACCTGCACGCCTCCGGCGTCCCCTGGGAAACCCTCGAATTCTTCGGCCTGGAATACCGCTTCGTCGCCTGGCACCTGCAGGGGCGCCTCA
>JBFIMV010000091.1:0-7894 GCA_041611575.1 Desulfuromonadales bacterium
AAAATCCATTTGACCAGATCGGCGAAGACGATATCGTTATCAATGTGGAGAAATTTGTGGCGCGGCTCGACCTGCGCTGAACATGTCTGCCAGGCCGGCTGTTCCTATCGAGAAATGAGGTTACCATGTCTGATCTGCCCGAAACACTCTCTGTCTCGTGCCTCTGTGGTACCGTCACCGGCCGCATCAGCGGCGCGCCCCTCAACAGCGCCAACTGCCATTGCAAGACCTGCCGCAAGAACACCGGCGCAGCGTTCAACAGCATCGTTCTGGTACGCGAGACCGATTTCTCTGTCCTCTCCGGGCAGGAGAACCTGCGCAACTTTCGGCTTGGCGAGCAAGGCACCAAGCATTTCTGCGTCACTTGCGGTACGTCGCTCTATAACGTCATAAGCAAGTTCCAGGGTATCGTTCTGATCCCCCTGGGCGCGATTGACGAACCGCAACACTGCACGCCGACCCTCAATGTTTATTGCGAGAGCATGCTCCCCTGGGTCGGTAAACTGACTGAAATGCCCAGCTTCCCCCAGGGAGTACCGAACCCGAAAGGCAAGCAGGGATGAGGTGGTCGCGATGGCCCGCGGCCATCACCCTGACCTGCATGTTCTGGACGTTCAGCGGGTTCGCCGTGGCTGAAGAAGCGCAGCGGCGACTGGCCATCCCCCTCAGCAGCGAGGCAGCGGCCTGGCTGCAGACGATCACGCTGCTCAATCCCGACGGCGACCGGTTTGATGCCGACACTCTGGTCAGGGCGGGAACCACCGATCCCGTGGTGATCGATCTCGGTATTGGAGACTACCCCCACAAAGCCGTGACGCTTGCGCCGCACTCATCGGACACTGTCTATCGCGTTGCCCAGCAGTTCGAGACCAGCCTGACGCTCATGAACGAGGGACCGCACCTGGACCTGCTCGACTGGCGACACCACGTCTCGCCGTGGATGGAATTGCCCAGCGCCGACGGCTTGACGTTCCAGGCCATTGAAATCGCCAGCGAGTCCTTTCCGGCCGTGAGCCGCGAAGAGATCGTGGCGGCCGTGAATGAGGAGAGACGCCGTTCGGCCCGACAAGGCTACGATCCCGGGGACAAGTGGACCAAGCTCGCCGAACACTGTGCAAGCCCGACCACCTACCCCTGCGGTGTCAGCGTCAGCAAGGTACGCTTGCGCGTTCAAGTCGCGGCGCAGGGAGGTTGGCGCACGCTGCAGTTGATTGAAATCGTCATCCCTATGGGCTGCTAGGTGAGGACAGAGGTATGAAACGCAAAAAGTGTCGCCGGATTCTATGAAACGTGAGCGGGAAGAGGGCTATGCCCTGCGCTACCTTGGGCTGGCTGCGGCATCCGGCGCCCTGCTGATTTCCGGTGCCCTGTTTATCGCCTGGTTCCTGGCTTTCGCCGTGATGGGCTTGATAGGACATTCGCTGCTGGTCGGTATGAACTACCTCGTCTGGCCGATTATCTTCCCGATCATGGCCTTTCCGGTCTTTTTCCTGCTTCTATTGCCGCTTGTGCCGCTGTTCAAGCGGCCTTATCGCGACCTCCTCGCAATGCCAAGGTTCCATTTCGCCGGACTCCTGCCGATATTCCTCCTGGCGCTCGCCATCATGCTCGCGAGCTGTCCGCTCGACATCGGCGGTACGTTATTGACGCGTGGCCTTGGGGCTTTCGGTTGAAATATTTTCCCTCTTTCCCTCTTCCGCTATCTCTCTCGAAAGGAATCGCCAACATGAGAAACCCTGCCGTCATAGGCATCACAGCCGTCGTCCTGCTCTGCAGCGGCCTGAATGTTCCGGAGGCCGTGGCCCAGGAGAAATTCTCCGATGCGCTCATGGCAACCGAATTGCGCGCCCTGACCTCCGCCGTCGAGAAATTGAGTGCACAGCTCGGCGGGGAATCCGGACTGACCTCGCAGGAAACCACTCTGCGCAAGCTCGACATTGCCGTTGCCTACCTGAACTTCCGCTCGCGTCGCATTGAAATGTTCGAAAGAGAGCTGCAGACGATGCGCTCCAGCCGCAATCGGCTGGAAGACACTTTTGAGCAGCTCCGTCAGGAAGAGGATAACCTGGCACGGGCCTTCGGCTCCGGCCAGCCGGATATAACCCTGAAGGCCAGGGAAGACCTGAGATTCCGCCGCAAGGTGGTACGCGACCGCATAGAACGCTTCGACAGCGAGATCGTCATGCTCGAGAACAGGATCCTCGAAATGCAGCATCAACTCGACAGCGTGGAAAGTTTCGTGCAGAAAAACATGAAGTTCTAAGGGCATGCAGCATGAACGATCAGATGGTGTCTAGATGAGCTGCATGCAGAGAACGGGCTAGTCTTTGTCGTCTGCGTCTTCACCGCGACGCAGCACGCTGTCGAGCAATGCCCGCTCCTGGCGAATGGCGGCACTGCTGTACGACCAGAGAAAATAGCTCTCGAGGCCCATGACGCTCATTCCGGAGAAGAACACCGCCCAGAAATTGTCCGGGAGCGCCGAGGACAGGTGATAAAAGCCGTAAAAAGCGGTGAAGAAGGCCGTGTGCATGAGGCCGAGATAGGAGGGGGAATTGCTGCTCATCCGGGCCAGAGTGCGGACGATCCCCGAAAACGCGTAGACCACCAGCGCCAGGCTGATCAGTTCTGCCGGCGGGGGGGGGCCAAGTGCGTTGCGAAGCGATTGGTCCAGGTCTGGAAGGATGGCAAAATCACTATATGCGACGAGACTGACCAGCAGGAAGAGTACCATCCCCCACAGGCTGTTCCCTGTGGACCGCTCGTGGCGCCTGATCCGCGCCTCAATCCGCAGGCGCAGGTCATTGCGGTCCGGAGAGCCCCGCCCCTCGGCACGTGGCTCCTCCCGGGTCATCGCCCGCTCCTTCCTCTGCCAGGGACGACGCATCACGCTCCCCTACCAAGGTTATTTCCCGTCGTCGTGATCCGGTCGAACTTCGAGGTCGCGCACCCGCTCGGCCATCCTTTGAAAGGCAACAGCCAAACGTGCAATCTCGCCGCTCGCCTCGGGAAAATCGCCATTAAGGATAGCATCGCCGCCCCTGTCGGTAAAGTCGGCCAGCTTCTGGAGCGGCAGGAAGACCTGGCGGTACAGAAGCGCACAGACGGCGCCGACGGTAAGCACCAGGACCATGCCGCTGAAGACGATCATGCGGCCCTTCAGCTGGCTGAGGGTCCGTTTGAGCGGGGCCTGTGAGACGCCGATGTCAAGCGTTCCCAACAGGCTCTGGTCGGCATTGTGAAAGTGGCAGTCTGACGTATAGCATGCAGGTTCATTGTAGATCGGCGCTGTGATCGCCAGAACGTCACGGCCATCCTTGTTGGTGAACTGGCGTGCCTGGGCCATGGTTCCCAGGCTCCGCTTCGGTTCCGGCCCTTCGTGGCATTCATTGCAGCCGGCCGCCGTCTTGTCAATGAAGCGGTGGAGCTCCTGATCGTCTTCGGAGAACATGATCAGGCCCTTCTTGTTGAAAATCCGTACATGCTCAACCTGCTGTTGTTCACCGATGCTGCCGATAATGTTTCGCAGCGTCTCGCGGTCCGACTTGAGCATCGCATAGCGGGTCGATTTGACGACCGTGTCGGTCAGGTCGGCGGCATGCTGGATTTCGCCCCTGACCAGGTCGGCCTTGACGAAGGCATACAGCAGGACGCAGCAGGCGATGACAAAGCCGGTCACGGCACAAGCGACCGGAACGATAGCGCGGCTGTTGACACTGCTGAACATGATCGGCCTCCTTGTCAAGACGCCGGGAGTGCGTGTCGGTGGCAGATCCGCACTCCCGGTGGTCAATCGATCTTACGATACATGGCACCTGCCGGAGACGGCGTATTCCGGATCGGGGCCGGCCTGGCGGCTTCCGGCGCCAAGGCCTCCTGGGTCTGCGTCTTCCAGGTATAGAGGATCGGCAGGCGATAGAGAATGAAGCGGTAGACCACCACGTATATGGCGAAGATGGTCAGGGTGATGATCACTTCGAAGATGTGCGGGATCTCCTGGTAGAGCTGCCAGTTGAAGGTGATCAGCGCCGTGTTCAGCCGATTCAGAACGATACCGAAGACCGTGATGAATGCGCCGAAGCGGGCCAGGCTGACCATCTGGTGGTGGATTGCATAAGCAAACAGGAAGAGAGGCAGGACCACGCCGATGGCCATTTCCACCAGGAACCAGGCCCCCCAACCGGTTGCGAGATAGCCCCACTCGTTGTCATGGGCGATGCCGATCAGCTTGATGGCCAGGTAGGTGATCAACGCCATGCTCGCCCCTTTGGCCAGGCCGAGAGTACAACGATCGAGGTTGTCGAGGAAGTTGGCGTCACAACGCCACGCCATGGTCTTTTTGATCACGGTGCTGACGGCGATCACCATGCAGAGCCCTGCCGGAATTGCCGAGCAGAAGAAGTGGATCCACTGGAAGGATGCCGAATACCACAGGGGGTGTACCTTGCCTGGGGCATAGTTGAAAAGCGCTCCCAGTGCGCCCTGATGCAGGGTCGAGAGGATGATGCCGGCGACGGTCAGACCGATGGCGATCCGGCGAATGAAGCGCTTGCCGCCCGGCCAGCCGATCCACTCGAAGAACGAGACCGAAACTTCGGCAACCTGCACCGAGAGGTAGGTCGCGACATGCCAGGCAACCAGGAACAGGACCGCTGCCGGGCCGAACGAGACGATCATCGGGTAGGGCAACCGCCAGGGCTGCCCAAGATCGACGATCAGGTAAACGACCGCAAAGAAGTAGCCGAGCAGTCCGTTGAGCAGGGCCAGCCGCTCGATCGGTTCAAAATCGTGCCTGCCGAAGATTTCGACGGCGGTCCCGAGCATGAATCCCGAAGCAGAGAGAGGGACCATGGCAAACAGGCCGAAGCCGAGGAACAGCCCCCAGGGATAATCGTTGGAACCATGGGTGACGACACTGAGGCCGAACAGGAAGCGATAGGCAATCAGCGGCAGACCGATGGCAAAGAGAAGACCGAGAATCCAGTTGAACGGATTGCGCAGCGCCTGGCCGAGATACTGGCCCGGGGTCAGCCCGAGAAACAGCTTCTGCTTGAAGGACCAGGGTTTTTCGGTTTTTTCGTTGATGGCCGAGTCAACGGGCTTCACACCCCAAGAGATCAGACTTTTCATCGTTCGCCTCCCTCCTCGCCGTGCTGCTGTTCGACATCCTGTTCGTGACCACCATGGTCTGCCTTCTTCTTCGAAAGGAGGTGGAAACCGGTAAACATGGCCGGCCAGATAGCCAGCACCATCGGCACGGTACTGAGGAAATCCTTGACGTTGTTGATGATCGGTTCATCGCCCGGATTCGGATCGAAGCCGACCTGGTCGAAGGGCACTGACGACAGGTACATCCAGCTTGTGCCGCCCAGCTCCTTTTCTCCGTAGATATGATCGACATAACGGCCGAGGTGGGCCTGGATACGCTGATGACCGATCTTGAGCAGGTCTTTGCGCCGGCCGAAGGTCAGCGCCTCCTGCGGGCAGATTTCGACACAGGCCGGCGGCAGGCCGTTTTTCAGGCGGGTTTCGTGGCAGAAGATGCACTTCTTGATAACCGGGTCGAAAGCGCTCGAGTAACTGTAACCCGGGATGTTGAAAGGGCAGGCCACCATGCAGTTGCGGCAACCGACGCAGACCTTGGAATTATAGACAACAGCCCCTTCCTTGGTCTTGGTGTAGGCATTGACAAAACAGGAACTGAGGCAGGCCGGCTCGTTGCAATGATTGCATTGCACCTTGCGGTAGACCGGGCGGCCGCTCTTGCCGGGGTTGTAACGATTTACCACCGTATAGGCGTTTTCGTCGGGACGCCGTTTCTGCTTGCCGCCGTGAAAGGTTTCATCGAAGACCGAGGTGTCGTCGAACGGCCGATCCGGGGCTGGCAGGTTCTGTTCCTTGTTGCAGGCCGCTTCACAGCTGCGACAGCCGATGCAGCGGGTCAAATCCACCAGCACGCCCATGGCGTCGGGGTAACCGGAAAAAGCGCCGGTCGCCAGGGCCTTTTTCGGCCCGGCCAGGGTTGTGGCGGCACATCCTGCCACGCTTGCAGCAAGAAATCTCCGTCGACTGATTCCACTCATAACGACTCTCCTTATCCTGAAAATCTGCTCCTAGTTCGTCATCTTGAGTCCGGGCACCTCAGTCTGCCTTTACGGCTTGACCGGGTGCAGCCTTAACCTCTGCGCGATAGAAGGCATCACCTGCCGGTGTTCTGGCATGACAATCCTGGCAGCCCGTCGGCCCCCCCATCGCCTCATGACAGCCGACACAGTTCCAGTGATAGGCGGCCTGCAGGCCCGGCTTGTCGATATGAAACTGGTAACGATCCTGCACGACCCGGTTGATGTGCTCCGCGGAGAACGGCTCGGCAACGTGACAGTCGCGACAGCCGACCTTGGCGACAGCGTCGCTGGTGGCATGACAGCGCACACAGCGCTCGTTGGTCGTACCGGTTCCGGTCGTGTGGTGATGGCACGCCGAACAATCCTCGCCCAGCTCGGTATGCATGGCATGATCGAATTCGACCCCTGCAAACAACCTTGCCATGCTCTCCAGGGAGACCTGATCGGGCATGACGAAGGCCCGGGTCATACTGCCCGTCACGATGACTGCAAGCGCCATCATCAGTATGGTCAAGACTTGCTTCGCGCTCATAATTCTCGCTCCTTCTATTGATGAGTTCCATCAGGCATGCTCACTTGCCTGCATCACCCGGCTTCTCGTTCAAGTACTTGTAAAACATCGGAAAGGCGATGAAGAACGCGACACAGATGAGATACTCGACGCCTTTGATGTACTGATAGAAATCGACCAGGGTGTACACGCTGTGCCACTCACCGATTGTCTCGAATAATTGTGTGACCATTGCGATTCTCCTTCTCCGCGACGGTTGTCCAGGTTAACGGAGCTCATCCCCGGCCGTTCAGCCGGCTGGATTGCTTGGCGGTCTTCTGGAACAGACCCTTGACGAACCCGACCAGCAGCATGATCGTCGGCAGGAGCTGAACAATCACGACCAGCGCGCAAAAGCCCAGGAAAATCCCGACCAGCAGCCCGCTCGAGTAGGTTTTACTGGTATCCACCGCCCACGCCGGCACAGCCCCGGCCAGCAACATCAACATTCCCATTGTTCCCAGTCTCAAGCTGTTCATGATGTCCTCCATTGTTAATGTGTGTGGCTGTTATTGCAGCCTTTGCCTTCCAGATTTTGTGTGACTTTTTCGAACGCACACTTGACGGCCTGCCGCAACTCCTCTTCGTCTCCCGGACGACTCGGCTTGAGTGCATGGTAGAAAATCCCCTCGCTGCGTGCCTTGCGGATCAACGCCAGCGGCAGCTCGCTGGCGACCAGGATGATGGTGAGGTTGCGATTGCATTTTTTAAGGATCGGAATCAACTCGGTCGCCATCAGCTCATCGAACCGCGTGCTGAGGAGGACGACCTGGGCCGTCTTCTTGAGAATTCCGTAAAGCACTCCCGCGGCTGAACTGGTTACCGTCACCTGGTATCCCGCGTCGATAAAGAGATCGGCCATACGTTTCCTGGTCAACATGTCCTCGTCTGCGATGAGTAGTCCTGGCATGAGCATCATCGTCTTTCTCCCGGCCGAAGACCGGCCCCGAACAGGTTTTGTGAAACGGTTCAGTCAACCTGCACCGACTTTGCTTCTTTTTTCTCCTGACGGAAGAAGATCCCTTTCACCAAACCGAAAAAGAGCACCATGGCGGGGGCCAGTTGAGTAATCAGGATCAAGGCAAAGAAACCGACGAACAGGTAAGTCAGGATCCCTGCTCCTTCGCTATGCATCCCGTTCGCGGCATAAGCCGCCGAGGTCGTACCAGCCAGCATTGTTGCGAACAATTTCATGGTTTTCATGGCGTCCTCCTTTCTA
>JBFIMV010000092.1:0-7847 GCA_041611575.1 Desulfuromonadales bacterium
CGGCCGCCCCGTCAGGGATGGCTGAACGAAAACTGCATGCAGTAAAGTTGCGTATTATGAAAAAAATGTCTGCATAAGGGCTTGATGTAAGAGAAATGTGAGAAGCGGTGTGTATACTGTACGCAGATTATCCGCTTGTGTTTGCAGGCTTGACTGGTTTGTATCGAAGAGAGGGTTTGCAGTTGCAGTTTCAGGGGGGCCCCCGTCCGATTGACGGGGGCCATTTTTTTTTTTCTCGCATCACTATCTTTTGGTCTCTTGCCTGCTGTTTTTCTGCTATGTTTACCTGATCTGGACTCTCACCACGTCAAGAGGAGACTGACATGGACGCGATTATCCCCGCATACGTGCCCCCCGACTTTACCTTGCCGGCGCTGGCCCAGGCTCCACCGGTAAAGACGCAGCCCGCGCCTCAGGATGGCGTGGTGCCGAAAAATTATCACGGCACGTCGAACTATCCCGAATACGTGCATCTCGGCGGCGGTGACTGGGTGTTGGCGCCGGAGAGCCGCATGGACTCGGTGCTGGTCCTGGAAGGGCATCGACTCGATGTGGTTGAGGCCCGCCGGGTGAAGAAAGGCGACGCCATCGTCGTCGGGCGTACCGAGAATGGCGAAGAGGGGATCTACGTCCACACCACCGGTTTTGATCCGCCGGCCTCCGCAGCGATCGACAAATTCGCCTTCCGCACCCGCGGCACGCGGGAAACCCCCTTTTCCCGATCCTATGACGATCTGTACAAGGTGCTGCGCCACGACCGTGACCATGGTTACATCGCCTGGGTTCTCGGCCCGGCGGTCGCCTTCGACAAGGACAGCCGCGATGCCATGCAGGGGCTGATCGAAAACGGTTTCTGCCACGCCCTGCTCGCCGGCAATGCGCTGGCGACCCACGACCTGGAGGCGGCGTTCTTCCGCACCGGTCTCGGCCAGGACATTTATTCGCAGACCCTCCGCCCGCTCGGTCATTACAACCACCTCGACATCATCAACGAGGTGCGTCAACGTGGTTCGATCGCCCGCACTATCGAAGAGCTTGATCTCAAGGACGGCATCATCTACGCCTGCGAGAAGCAGAATATCCCCTATGTGCTGGCCGGATCGATCCGCGACGACGGCCCGCTCCCGGAGGTCGTCGCCGATGTTTACCAGGCCCAGGACGCGATGCGCGTTCATGCCCGCCGGGCGACGACCGTGATCGCCCTGGCGACCCAGCTGCACTCCATCGCTTTCGGCAACATGGTGCCGAGCTACCGGGTCATGGACGACGGCAGCGTGCGCCCGGTCTTTTTCTACATTGTCGACATGACCGAATTCTCCGCCGACAAGCTGGCAAACCGTGGTTCAGCCCAGGCCGTGGCGATTCTGACCAACGCCCAGGATTTCATGATGAACCTGTGGAACAACCTCAAGCGCCCGGCGGTCGTCGCGCCGTGAACAAGACGATCCGCATCATCGGCGTGCCGATCGACCTCGGGCAGGACCAGCGCGGGGTCGATATGGGACCGAGTGCGCTGCGCTATGCAGGTCTCTCCGGCAAGCTGAAAGCCCTCGGCTACGCTCTGCACGACGCGGGCAACATCTACGTGCCGGTGCGCGACGCGTTGTCCGGAAAATCGAACGACGGCTTCCTGTTGGCGATCCGCGATGTCTGCCAGGCCGCCTACGAGGCGGCAGCGCAGGCTGTAGCAGCCGGAGAAATCCCCCTGTTCCTCGGCGGCGACCATTCTCTGGCCATCGGCACCATCGGCGGCGCGACCAGCCGCGAAGCGATCGGTGTGATCTGGATCGACGCCCACGGCGACGCCAACCGGCCGCAGACATCACCTTCGGGAAACGTGCACGGCATGCCGCTGGCGGCTTTGCTGGGCGAAGGTTTTCCGGAACTGGTCAATGTCGGTCGCCCGGGGGCAAAACTGTCCGCACGGGACGTGGTGATGATCGGCGTGCGCGATCTCGATGGCGATGAACGACAGTGGCTCAAGCAGAGCGGTATCCGGGTATACACCATGCGCGACCTCGACGAGCGGGGGATGAGCGCCGTTATCCGCGAGGCGCTGCAGTGTCTTGAACACTGCAGCCGGCTGCACGTCAGCCTCGATATGGACAGTGTCGATCCGACCCAGGCTCCGGGAGTCGGTACCCCCTGCCCGGGTGGTTTGAGTTATCGCGAGGCGCAGCTGCTGATGGAGACCATCGCCGATACGGGGAAATTGGCTTCGGCGGACATCGTCGAGATCAATCCGATTCTTGATCACGAAAACCGCACGGCGCGCATGGCCGTTGCCCTGACGGCCTCGCTTTTCGGGCAGAGCATCCTGTGATGTCGATTCTGCCCACCGTTGTAAGATGTTTTTGAGTGTCGGTGTGATACGGTCAAACCTCATTTCCTACCTGTAACAGGAACGAGGCCCAGGTTATCAACCTGGGCCTCGTTCTTTCATTTTCCTTGCGGATCCTTTCAGGCGGATACTGTTACTATTTGTCAGCCTGTTTTTCAAATCCCGTCCATTGTGCGACAGCTTTCCGCAAGACGTCCCGATAGGCGGCACCACCGACGACGAAGGGGTCGTTGTGGTCCGCGCCCGGAACCCAGAACAGCTGCTTGATGCCGGGCGCCCGGTCGTAAAGCTGCTTGGCCATGTCGGGCGGGCAGATGCCGTCCCGTTGTCCGTGGATCTGCAACAGCGGGCTTTGCAGGCGACCGATTTTTTCCAGGTTGTCGTATTCCGCGTCGATCAGCCACCCCAGCAGGTGTGACAACCCGGGGTAGTGACGACGGCCCATGGCGGCGAGGGAGGTGAAGGCAGCTTCCATGATCAAGCCGGCAGGCGGTGTCTCCAGGGCTTGCTCGAGGGCGACCGCGGCGCCGAGGGAACGACCGAAGAAGATCATCCGTTCGGGTCGCCAGCCGCGCCCCTCAAGATACGTCACCGCACCTGCAATGTCGGCGTATAAACCCTTTTCGCTGGCTTTGCCGTCACTCGTGCCATACCCGCGATAATCGAAGATAAAGACGGAAACGCCCAGGCCGTTGAGCAGGCTCAGGGTCTCCAGCCGGTGAGAGATGTTGCCGGCGTTGCCGATGCAGAAAACAATGATCGGAGCTTTCTCTTCACCGGGGACCAGCCATCCGCTCAACCGGGTGCCGTCCGTTGCGGCAAAGGCGACGTCTTCATAGTCAAGTCCGACCTGCCGCGGTGTCGCTTCGCGGACCGGGTCGGGGAAATAGAGGAAATGATGTTCCAGGGCGGTGCGCATAGGCATGGCGAAGATCAGGGCTGCGGCCAGATAGACCAGTAACCGGAAAGATGGTTGTTTGAGCCTGTCGACCAGGGAGCGGCGGCGCATGGACGACTCATTTCCGCCAGAAGCTCGGGAAGATCAGCACCAGCACGGTGAACAGTTCCAGTCGACCGAGCAGCATGCAGAAAGCCAGGACAAGCTTGCCGAAGGCCGGGACGTGGGCGAAGTTGTCGACCGGTCCGACCGAACCGAGGCCCGGGCCGATGTTGCTCAGGGTGGCGATCACCGAGGCGCCGGCGGACGGCAGGTCCATGCCGACCCCGGCCATGATGAACGAGGCGACGACGAAGACTCCCATGTAGAGCGCGAAGAAACCGAGAATCGATTGCATGACCTCCTTGTCGACCGGGCGATGCCCGAGTTTGACCAGCCGGACGGCGCGGGGATGGATCAGCCGGTAGACCTGCACCTGGGCGTGCTTGATCAGGAGCAGGATGCGGGCGACTTTCATGCCGCCTCCGGTCGAGCCGGCGCAGCCACCGATGAACATGGCGAAAACCAGCAGATACTGACAGAGGACCGGCCAAAGTTCGTAGTCGGCCGTACCGAAACCGGTGGTGGTCATGATCGAGACGACCTGGAAGGCGCTGTAACGCAGGTTGTCCAGCAAGTCCGGGTAGGTGCCGTCCATATTGAGAAGCGTGATCAGGGCGATGCCGACGGCGGTCAGGCCCAGGTAGAAGCGGAACTCCTCGTTCAGCAGAAAATCCCCGATGCGGCCGCGCAGGGCGAGATAGTGCAGCGAAAAGTTGACCCCGGCCAGGAACATGAAGGCGGTGATCACCCAGTCGATATAGGCGCTGTTGTAGGCTGCAACCGACGCATTGCGAGTGGAAAAACCACCGGTGGCCATGGTCGTGAACGCATGGTTGATACCATCAAAGAAACTCATGCCGCCGGTCATCAGCAGGAGCACCTCGGTGCCGGTCAAGAGGACATAGACCCCCCAGAGGAGCTTGGCGGTATCCTGGATGCGCGGTCTGAGACGGTCGGCGGTCGGCCCGGGGACCTCGGCCTTGAAGAGCTGCATGCCGCCGACGCCGAGCATCGGCAGAATCGCCAGGGAGAGGACGATGATCCCCATGCCGCCCAGCCACTGCGTCAGAGACCGCCACAGCAGCAAGCTCGGCGCCATGGCTTCGATGTCGATGAGGATGGTTGAACCGGTGGTGGTGAACCCGCTCATGGTTTCGAAGAAGGCGTCGATGTATGAAGGGATCGCCCCGGAAAAGATGAAGGGGAGGGCGCCGAACAAGGCGAAGAGTGTCCAGCCGAAGGTGACCACGGCAAACCCCTCCCGCACCGTGAGATCCTTGTCGGAGCGGAAAGAGCGGTACAGCCACCCGCCGCAGATGGCCGCAATTGCCGCCGAGAGCAGGAAAGCGGGCGCAACGCCGTCACCGTAGAACCAGGAAAATGGCAGGGGCAGCAGCAGGGCGATGGCCAGGAAGAGAAGCAGTGCGCCGAGAACCCTCAATGTCAGGGTGATGTTCATCTATTCAAAGAACCTTTCGACCTTGTGCAGTGCTTCGGGAAGCGCAAAGACCAGCACCCGGTCGCCGGCCTTGAGGCTGCTGTCACCATCCGGGATCTCGTAGCTGTGGGCATGGACAATGGCGCCGATGATGGCGCCGGTCGGGAAGCTCAGGTGCTTGATCGGCGTGTTGATGATCGAGCTCCCGGACTTGACCTCGAACTCGAGGACTTCGGAGTTGCTCCCCTCGATCGTCGCCAGGGAGATGACATTGCCGCGCCGGGCGAACTTGAGGATGGCGCCGGCGGCGGCGAGGCGCGGCGAGACGCAGGCGTCGACGCCGAGCGACGGCGCCAGCTCGAGAAATTCCGGGCGGTTGACCAGGCTGAGAGTGCGCCGGGTGCCATGGTGCTTGCAGAGGAGCGAGCAGAGGATGTTGGTCTCGTCGTTTTCCGTGGCGGCGATGAAGACGTCAGCGTGTTCGACCCCCTCGTCCAGCAGTACGCGGATGTCGGTCCCCTCGGCATGGATGATCATCGACTTCTGCAGCTTGGCCGACAGTTCTTCGCAGCGTTCCGCGTCCCGTTCCACCAGTCGCACGTTGAAGTTGTGCTTTTCCAGGTTGCGAGCCACGCGCTGGCCGATGCGGCCGCCGCCGAGGATGAAGGCGCGTCGCACGCCGCGGCGTTTTTCTTCTCGGATGTGCAGCAGGTACTGGATCGCCGGCAGCTCCTCCTTGTGGGCGAAGATGAAGATGCTGTCGCCGGCCTGGATGGTGTCGTCGCCGCGGGGGATGATCGTCCGGCCGTGACGGGTGATGGCAACTACCACGAAACGATACATGCCGCGGATTTCGCCGAGTTCTCTGAGGGTCAGGTCGCAGAGCGGGCTGTCCTCGGCGATCCGGTAGCCGAGGAACTGGATCTGGCCGCCGACGAATTCGGCGACATCAAAGGTCCCTGCGCGTGAGGCCAGGTTGGCGAGTTCATCGGCGACCGCATCGTCGGGGTTGATCATCAGGTCGATACCGAGTTTCTCTTTCGAGAGGATGGCCCCGCGGCTCAGGTAGTCGATGCTCTTGACCCGGGCGATGCGCTTGCCGACACCGTACTCGCGCGCCAGCAGGCAAGCGAGGATGTTGACCTCGTCGAAGTCGGTGACCGCCATGACGATGTCGGCCTGCTTGATGCCGGCCTGCTCCATGGTCTCGGCGCTGGCCCCGTTGCCGAGCACGCCGAGGACGTTGAGCCGGTCCTGGGCGGCGTTGAGGTTCTCCTGGTCACGGTCGATCAGGGTGACCTCGTGCCCCTCCAGGGAGAGCCGCTCACAGAGGAAATAGCCGACCTGGCCGGCTCCGATGATCAGGATGTTCATCTGTCCCTTTCCATGTATCTCATGCGCCGCCGGGCTTGCCCGCAAGAGGCAAGTGGCTTAAGATGACGGCAGGCATGCGAGGTCTTTGATGGAAACCTGGTTCGAAATCTCCGAAGAGCAGCTGCGCCGGGAACGGCAGAAGGCGCGCGACCTGCGCCGCTCCCAGTGGTGGCGCAACCGCATCGCCGGCGGAGTTTGCCACTATTGCGGTCGGCAGTTCAAACCGTCGGAGCTGACCCTCGATCACGTGGTGCCGTTGGTGAGGGGTGGCTGCAGCACCCGTGGCAACTGCGTTCCGGCGTGCAAGGATTGCAACAGTCGCAAGAAGGACCTGCTGCCGATCGAGTGGCAGGCCTATCTGGATGGCCTGTCCTCTTAAAGTTCCTCCATCTGGTCCGGCTCCTCCGGGTCGTCCCCGTCCGATTCGTCATCGTCCAGATCGCTGAAGTCCTCGTCCATGAACCGCTCCAGGAACCGCTTGTTGCTGCGCAGCCGGCGCCGGATGTTTTCTTCGAGTTCCGCCAGTTCGGGGAATCTTTCAGACTTTGTCTCGCCCGCCGGCTCATTGGCCTCCGGGGGTAGCTCTTCTTGATCGCTCATTCATGCTCCTCTTTGCAGATGCGATACAGCCTGACGTATTCGCCCGCTGCCCTTTCCCAGGACATGTCCTGGGACATCCCGCGCTTCACCAGCTTCCGCCATCCCGTTGTGTCGGCGAAGGCGGCCAGCGCGCGATCCAGGCCGTCGAGGAAGCTGGCGTTGCGATAGGCGTGGAACTGGAAGCCGTTGGCCTGCTGCGGTGTTTCGAGCGGGTCGATAATCGTATCGGCGAGACCTCCCGTGGCGTGCACGACAGGGACCGAACCGTAACGCAGGGCGATGAGCTGGCCCAGACCGCAGGGTTCGTAACGGCTCGGCATCAGGAAGATGTCGCTGCCGGCATAGATGCGTCGTGCCAGGGCATCGTCGAATCGGGTCAGAACGCTTGCCTGCCCGGGGTAGAATGCCGCCGCTTCACTGAGGCGGCGCTGGTAATCGGGGTTGCCGCTGCCGAGAATGACCAGCTGGAGATTGCGGGCCATGAGCCGGTCCCAGCTTTCGAGGACCAGGTCGATGCCTTTCTGCGAGTCGAGACGGGTGACCATGGCGACGAGCGGGACGCGCGGAGCGGCCTGCAGTCCGAGCTCCTGTTGCAGGGCGCGTTTGCAGGCAGCCTTGCCCGTCAGTTTGCCGGGGGTGTAGGGCGCCGGCAGTGCCGGGTCCATGGCAGGAGACCACAGGCTGCCGTCGAGGCCGTTGAGCAGTCCGTGCAACCGGTCGGAACGCGCGCGCAGCAGGCCGTCCATGCCCATGCCGTATTGCGGCGTTTGTATCTCGCGACAATAGGTGGGCGACACGGTATTGACCTGGTCGGCGAAGCGGATGCCGCCTTTCAGCAGCGAGAGTTGCCCGTGGTATTCGAGCGCCTCGCTGTTGAGCAGGTGTTGTTCAATCCCGAGTTCCCTGTGGGCGGCAAGGGGGAAGGCCCCAAGGTAGCCGAGGTTGTGAATGCTGAACAGGCTGCCGGTCGCTGCGAAGAAGGGGTCGCGCCACAGGTGCTGGCGCAGATAGACCGGGACGAGTCCGGTCTGCCAGTCGTGGGCGTGCACCACGTCCGGGGCGAAGTCGAGCCGGCGCGCCAGCTCCAGCGCCGC
>JBFIMV010000093.1:0-7773 GCA_041611575.1 Desulfuromonadales bacterium
CGTGGTCGCGTACACGGCGCCGGCCGATCTCCGTAAAGGCTTCGACGGCTTGTCGGCGATGGTCCGGGAAGAGATGGGCCTTGATCCGACCGACGGCACGCTCTACCTGACCGTCGCCGGCAAGACCCTGGAAACCACCCTCGAGAAACTTGACTGAACCACCCCAAATAGACGGGGGCGGAACCTCAACGGCCCGCCCCCAATCCAAAATTTAAAACTAAAGTTAAAACGGCCGCCGGCTCTTGCCGGGCTTGTACTCCCCGGCGAAGGGGGACATGACGATGCGGATGTCCTTGACGAAGGCGCCGGCGTCGACCTTGACCAGGGTCGGTGCGTCGCCGCCATACTTGCCGTAGGGCTCGCCGGGGCTCGGCATGTCCCAGGCGTGGATGCGGGCCGAGAGGTAGTAGGCCCCGCCCTTGGGGAGGTAGATGGTGAAACGCCCCTGCTCGTCGGAGAGGGTCGAGGCGTAGTCGGGCAGGCGCTTCATCTCCTGGTCGGTGTAGGCCATGGCGAAGCCGCCCATCACCGGCTGACCGGCGGCATCGACCAGCACGCCGCTGATGCCGGTGTCGGTCCGATCGTCGGCCATGCGTTTGAAGAACATCGGCGCCTTCATGACGGCCACGGGCAGATCGACGACCACGATTTTGCCCGCCTCGACCCGGGTGACGATGCGCTGGTGCTCCGAGTAGTAGTCGCCGGGGGCCAGCGGCCCGGTCGCCTGGCCGCTGGTGCGCTTGCGGGCGACCACGTAATAGACGCCCGGCGGCACGTCGAGCTGGTAGCGGCCGGCGGCATCGGTCGGCGTGGAGATGAACTGCGACGGGCCGAGCAGGTTGGAGATGGTGTCGGGATAGATGTTGACGTAACAACCCGCGAGCGGCGCACCGCTGTCCTTGAGGACCACGGTGCCGCTGATACCGGTTTTGCCCTGGCCGTCGATGTAAGTCCCGACCCATTTGGCGTCACCCGCTGATCGCCCCGCACCACCGGGCAGGCAGGCCGCAAGGGCCAGGGTCAGAGCGACAACCACCGCGAACCTTACCAACAGGCACAGCCTTTCGTACGTCATGACAACACCTCCCGTATCCCGTGAAACGAATGAAATCAGATTCTTGACATTCTAGCGGAGCGGGCAGGAATGTCAAAACCTGTTCGCTCCAGGTTTTCTCGTAGCTTCTGGTGATCCTTCCCGTGTGCCACCGCCGGAGCGGAGTGGAGGTTTTGCGAACAGTCGGACAAACTGTCTGAGCGCAGCGAGTTTTTGTCCGACCGCAAAACCTCTGCGTAGCGCAGGGAACTCGCCGCAGGCGAGCGGCGGCTTCGGGTGCCCTTTTCTGCTTACTCTTTTGGGCAAGCAAAAGAGTAAGGCGCCCCAGGGGGCGCAACCCCTGAAAAATGAAATTTTATTGTGCGAGATTCTCTCCCTCACTGGTCAAAGCAACAAAATCAGCCTATATTTACGGGGACATGGTTCTGACCCGCACCCTACCAATCTGACAGGAGACATCCGTGATGAATATAAAGCTGCAAACCGGCGCACCGCTGAAACAGAAAACCGCCTGCCTGGTGCTCGGCGCCTGCGAAAAGGGGCTGTCCGACCCGCTGCTCAAGGAACTCGACGGCCGGCTCGGCGGTCTCGTCCGCCAGGCGCAGCGCAGCGGCGAGTTCACCGGTAAACCCGGCGAGCATATCCTCTTTCAGCCGGCCGGCGGACTCCCGGCGGAGCGCGTGCTGCTGGTCGGCCTCGGCCCGCGCGGCAAGGTGAACCTCGATCACCTGCGGCAGGCGGCGGGGACCGCCATGCAGCAGGTGGCGAAGAAAAAGGCCGCCTCGCTCACCGTCGCCCTCGCCCTCGTGCCGGTCAAGGGGAGCGACCCCGCGGCACGTATTGCCGCTGTCACTGAAGGGCTGCTGCTCGCCGGCTACCGCTACGACCGCTACCTCGGCAAGCAGGCCAAAGAGGCCGTCGAACTGCCGAAAGCCACGACCCTGCTGGTGGCCAGGTCCGGCGACAAGGCGCCCGGCGAAGCCGCGCTCGAGAGGGCGAGCAAGCTGGTCCGCGCGGTCAGCCTGGCGCGCGACCTGGTCAACGCGCCGGGGAACCTCAAGTCTCCGGAATACCTCGCGGACCAGGCCCGGGCCGCCGCCGGTGCAAGCGGGCTCGCCTGCACCGTCCTCGGCATGGACGAATTGTCCAGGGACGGTTTCGGCGCCCTGCTCGGCGTCGCCCAGGGGAGCCTGCGCGAACCGCGCCTGATCACCCTCGAACATCACGGCGGGAAACCGGGTGAGGCGCCGGTCGTGCTGGTCGGCAAGGGGGTGGTCTTCGACGCCGGCGGCATCTCCCTCAAGCCTGCCGAGAAGATGGACGAGATGAAGATGGACATGGCCGGCGGCGCCGCGGTGATCGGCACCCTGATGGCGGCGGCCCTGCTGCAGCTGCCGGTCAACCTGGTCGGCATCGTCCCGGCGGTGGAGAACATGCCGTCGGGGAGCGCCTACCGGCCGGGCGATATCCTGACCAGCCTCTCCGGGCAGACCATCGAGGTGCTCAACACCGACGCCGAGGGCCGGCTGATTCTCGCCGACGCCCTGACTTATGCCAAAAGCTTCAAGCCGCGGCTGGTCATCGACCTGGCGACCCTGACGGGGGCATGCATCATCGCCCTCGGCCACCAGGCCAGCGCGGTGCTCGGCAACGACGACAAGCTGATCGACGAACTGCGCGCCGCCGGGGAGGCCTGCGGCGAGCGCCTCTGGCCCCTGCCGCTGTGGGACGATTACGACCAGCAGATCAAGAGCGACGTCGCCGACATGAAAAACACCGGCGGCCGCCCGGCCGGGACGATCACCGCCGCAGCGTTCCTCAAGAAGTTCGCCGGCGACTTCCGCTGGGCGCATCTCGACATCGCCGGCACCGCCTGGCTCGACCAGGGCCGGCCCTGCATTCCCAAGGGCGGGACCGGGGTCGGAGTGCGCCTGCTGGTGACCTTCCTGCAGGCCATGGCAGGCAAATGACGACCACGGCAAAGGCCGGCAGGGCGCCGGTCTTTCGCCTTGACAGCGGACAGGCCGGTTGCTAGTTTACGGAGTTCGGGGAAATCCGGAGCCCTGATGCTCTGTTCCCCCCTGACACCAGCGGATGGCATGTCATGAAAGTACTGGTTTCCGACAAATTTTCCGACGAAGGCCTCAAGGTCCTCGAAGAGGCCCCCGGCATCACCCTCGACTACCAGCCCGGACTGTCGGCGGAACAGCTGCTCCAGGCCGTGGCGGATGCCGACGCCCTGATTGTCCGCAGCGGGACCCACGTCACCGAAGATGTCTTCCGGGCGGCCGGCAAGCTCAAGGTCGTCGGGCGGGCCGGCGTCGGCACGGAGAACCTCGACCTCGAGGCGGCCAACCGCAAGGGGGTCGTCATCATGCACACCCCCTTCGGCAGCACCACCACCACCGCAGAGCACACCATCGCCATGGTCTTCGCCCTGGCGCGCCGCATCCCGTCGGCCAGCCAGTCGACCAAGAGCGGCCACTGGGAATCGGAACGCTTCGTCGGCATCGAGGTCGCCGGCAAGACGATCGGCATCGTCGGCGCCGGCAAGATCGGCCGGCTGGTCATCGAGCGGGCCCTCGCCCTGAAGATGAAGCCGATCGTCTACGACCCCTACCTGGCGGCCGAGACCATGCGCCGGCTCGGCGGCGAACAGGTCGAGTTCGACGAACTGCTCGCCCGTTCCGACTTCCTGACCCTGCACACGCCGCTCAACGCCGAGACCGCCAACCTGCTTGACGAAGAGAGCCTGGCGAAGGTCAAGCCGGGCTGTCACGTCATCAACTGCGCCACCGGCGGCCTGATCGACGAAGCCGCCCTGGCCGACGCGGTGCGCAGCGGCCGCGTGGCCGGCGCGGCGATCGACGTCTTTGCCAAGGAGCCGCCCGGCAGCGACAACCCGCTGCTGGGGCTGGAGCAGGTCATCTGCACCCCGCACCTGCGCACCGCCACCCGCGACGCCCAGGTGAACATCACCGTGCAGATCGCCAACCAGGTCATCGACTTCCTGCAAAAGGGGATCATCGTCAACGCCGTCAACGTCCCCTCGATCAAGGCCGACCTGCTGAGCATCCTGCGCCCCCACATCGAACTCGCCGAACGCCTCGGCTCGTTCATCGCCCAGCTGCACGGCAAGGGCCTCGAAGAGGTGCACCTGGAGTACGCCGGCACCGTGGCCGACCATCCGGTCGAGCCGCTCTCCATGGCCGCGCTGAAGGGCATCCTGACGCCGATGATCGGCCCGGAGGCCAACTACATCAACGCCCCGCACCTGGCCCGCGAGCGACGCATCCGCGTGACCGAGACCCGCAGCCAGAGCAACCGCGGCTTCGCCAGCATGATCCGCCTCTCGATCGTCGGCAGCAGCGGCGAGCACACCGTCTGCGGCGCCATGTTCGGCGAATCGGACTACCGCATCGTGCGGGTCGACGGCTGCAGCGTCGAGGCGCTCCCCGACGGTCACATCCTGGTGCTGCAGAACGAAGACCGCCCCGGCATCATCGGCTTCATCGGCCAGATCCTCGGCCGAGCCGACATCAACATCGCCGGCATGAACCTGTCGCGCCAGTCGGTCGACGGCCACGCCGTCTCCCTGATCAACGTCGACAGCTGCATCCCCGATGCCACCCTCGACGAACTGCGCGCGCACCCGCACATCATCTCGGCCAGCCAGATCGTGCTCTAGCGCTTCAGTAAGGACTCTTGCGTGACAAACACCATCGAAACCAGACTGCCGACCGGGGTGAAGGATTTCCTGCCGGTCAAAGCCGCCAAGCTCGACTACCTGCGCAGCACCCTGCGCGACATCTACCGCGCCTGGGGCTTCCGCCCGGTCGCCCCCGCCGTCCTCGAAGACCTCGCCGTCCTCGAGCTCGGCCTCGGCACCGACCTGCGGGAAAAAACCTTCCGCTTCGACGACCGCCAGACCGGCCGGCTGGTCGCCTTCCCCCCCGACATCACCCCGCAGGTGGCGCGCATCGCCGCCACCCGCATGCGCGACATGCCGCTCCCCTTCCGCCTCTGCTACAGTGGCCGCGTGCTGCGCCACACCGAGCAGCAGCTCGGCAAGGACCGCGAAGTCTTCCAGTCCGGAGTGGAGCTGATCGGCCTCTCCAGCCCGGAAGCCGACGCCGAGATGATCGCCATGGCGGTGCAGTCGCTGCAGGCGGTCGGCGCCGAAGAGTTCACCATCGACATCGGCCAGGCGGCTTTCCTGCGCGGCGTCCTCGACGATCTGCCGCTCGACCGCGCCCAGGCCGCCGCCGTGCGCGGCGCCATCGCCGCCAAGGACACCTCCGGGCTGCAGCAGCTGCTGCAGGGGCTGTCGCTGACCGACCGGCAGCGCACCGAAGTCCTCGCCCTGACCCGGCTGTTCGGCGGCCGCGAGGTCCTCGAGCGGGCGCGCCGCGTCATCACCAACCCCGTCTCCCAGCAGGCCCTCGACAACCTCGAGAAGATCCTCGAGGTCTTAAGCGTCTACGGCGTCGAAGAGTATGTCACTTTGGACCTTGGTGAAATGCGCGGTTTCGATTATCATACGGGGCTGATCTTCCAGGGGTTCCTGACCGGCTTCGGCCAGGCGGTCTGCTCCGGCGGCCGCTACGACGGCCTGATGGCCCGCTACGGCTTCCCGGCGCCGGCCACCGGCTTCGCCTTCAACCTCTACAACCTCCTCTTCGCCCTCGACCGCAGGCTCGACGCGCGGGCCGGGGAGGGGACCGACATCCTGCTCTTCTCGTCGGAGCAGGACAAGACGCCGGCGCAGCGGCTCGCCACCACGCTGCGCAGCCGCGGATTTTCCGTGGCCCGCGACATCATCGCCCGCGACCGCGCCGCGAGCCTCGACTACGCCCGGCGCATGCATTTCCGCGGCCTGCTGGTCATCGAGGCCGGCGGCGAGGCGCTGACCCTGGTCCGCACCGCTGACGGTGTGGAGACCAAGGTCCAGCGCAGTACGATCGAATCAGGACAATTCACGCTTTAATCCGCATCGGAGAAGAAATCATGGCAAATGTCGTCATTGTCGGCGCCCAGTGGGGCGACGAAGGCAAAGGGAAGGTCGTTGACATCTACACGGAGCATGCCCAGCACGTCGTCCGTTACCAGGGCGGCAACAACGCCGGGCACACCCTGGTCGTCGGCGACCAGAAGATCGTCCTCCACCTGATCCCGTCCGGTGTCCTGCACCCCGGCAAGCGCTGCGTGATCGGCAACGGCGTCGTCCTCGACCCGAAGATCTTCCTCGGCGAGATCGAGAACCTGAAGAAGAAGGGCTACCTGCAGGACGACCGCCAGCTGGTCCTCGACGGCAACCTGCACATCATCATGCCCTGGCACAAGGCGATCGACCTGGCCCGCGAAAGCGCCACCGAGCGCAAGATCGGCACCACCGGGCGCGGCATCGGCCCGTGTTACGAAGACAAGATCGGCCGGCGCGGCATCCGCCTGAGCGACCTGGTCAAGGAGCATGTCTTCCGCCGCAAGCTCAAGGAAGTCCTGCCGGAGAAGAACTTCCTGCTGGAGAAGTTCTTCGGCGGCGCGCCGCTCGACGAAGAGCAGATCTTCGAGGAATACTCGGAGTACGCCCGGCAGATCGAAAAATACCTCGGCTGCTGCTCGATCTCGCTCAACAAGGCGATCGACGCCGGCGACAACCTGCTGTTCGAAGGCGCCCAGGGGACCCTGCTCGACATCGACCACGGCACCTACCCCTACGTCACCTCGTCGTCGACCTGCACCGGCGGCGTCTGCACCGGCACCGGCATCGCGCCGCGCCACATCAACAGCGTCATCGGCATCTCCAAGGCCTACTGCACCCGCGTCGGCGAAGGCCCCTTCCCCTCGGAGCTGCACGACGAGATGGGCGACCGCCTGCGCAAGGCCGGCCAGGAGTTCGGCTCCACCACCGGCCGGCCGCGCCGCTGCGGCTGGTTCGACGCCGTCGCCCTGCGCGAAGCCGTGCGCCTCAACGGCCTCACCGGCCTGGCGATCACCAAGCTCGACGTCCTCAACGACCTCGAGAGCATCAAGGTCTGCACCGCCTACTCCTACAAGGGGCATCTGCTCGAGGAGTTCCCGCGCGACGCCGACATTCTGCTGGAGTGCAAACCGGTCTACGAAGAGTTCGAGGGGTGGCAGAGCGACATCTGCGAAGCGCGCAGCATGGCCGACCTGCCGGCCGCAGCCAAGGCTTATCTTGCCAAGCTCGAAGAGCTCACCGGCTGCCCGGCGGTGCTGGTTTCCGTCGGCCCGCGCCGCGACCAGACTATTCAGATCAGCAATCCGTTCGTCTGAAGACAAGCTTCATAACGCAACATCAAGGCCGGACCGCTTAACGCAGTCCGGCCTTTTGTGTCTTTAGCCCTCATGGGCTGTCCCTTCTCTTAACCAATATCGAAAAACAACACCGGCGGGTCGCGTCCCGCCAGACGCCATACTTTTGGCCGGCACCAAAAGTATGCAAAAGTGCCTTCTCCTCGCGGAGGGCATGTGAACCACAGGTTTCTTTCGATTCTCTGCTTTACGTCTTGTGCAGTGCTCCTCTGCAACAGGGGCCCGTTGTATTTGGGGCCCCTATTTGGTTTGGAGCGGTTCTACTCACTTGTCACATCGGATCAGTAGGACTGTTCTGTTCTTAAATGCAAAAACCACATTTGTAACTAGGCCTGATATATGGTTGGCAAGGCCATCGCAGGGCCCGAAACGTAGGGCCCAAG
>JBFIMV010000094.1:0-7713 GCA_041611575.1 Desulfuromonadales bacterium
GATCTTCGAGGATGTCGCGCAGCCCATGGCGCAACAATTTGAACGCTTCATAGAGGATGTACACGGCGACCAGGATGGACATGACCGGGTCGAGCCAGGGAATCTCAAGAAAGGTGATTGCAACCAATGCTGCCAGAAGGGCCAGGTTGGTGTAGACATCCATGGCGAAGTGGAGAGCGTCGGCCTGGAGCGCCGTGGAGTCGGTCGAAGCTGCGACGCTGCGCAGGTGGCGGCTGATAATGAAAGAGGCGATCATGCTCACCGACATGACAACAATGCCGATGCCGGTGCGGGTGACCGGACTGGCCGTCATCAGGCGCTGGACGGCTTCGTAGATGATCCATGCGCCGGAAGCTGCGATCACGAACGACTGAAATATGGACGACAGCGTCTCGAACTTACCGTGTCCGTAGGGGTGACATGCGTCCGCAGGCTGCTCTGCATGGCGGATCGCCATGAAATTGATCCCCGACATCAGCAGGTCGAGCAGCGAGTCGATTGCCGAAGAGAGGACAGCGAGGCTGCCGGTCAGAACTCCGGTGGCGAACTTGATCAGTGCCAGCCCGAGGGCCGTCAGGATCGACAGCCGGGCCGCGGATAATTTGGCGGAAGTTGCGCGCGTCATGGCCAGTCAGGCACCGGTTCGAGGGGGCAGCCATGACGCCATGCAGTGTAACCGTCGCCGCTGATGGCCAGGAAGTCTTCAATCCGCTGGCCGTACCAGGCGGAGTCCGCGCAACGTTCCGCGATCTCTGCTGCGACGGAAGCATCGACCAGCCCCTGCTCAGCAAGGAAGAGGTAGAAGGTCGCCGTCCCGGCCAGGATGCCCTGCAGTTCCTTCAGGTTCGGCTCCATGACGCGTACGATGTACCAGTTGCCCGCAAATTGACGTACCCGCAGGGGATCGATGGTGAAGAGGTTCTCCTTGCGGTCGGCGATGATGAACTCCCTCAGGAAATAATCGGCTCCGTGGCAGATTTCCCCGGCCTCACCCGATTCCATCGCCAGCGAGCGGGTCAGGTGTTGGAAGAGGCTGCGTAACAGATCGACGCACGCTTTGTCGACCCTGATTTCATCTTCAAGGCTGGAGATGACGTAATCATTCGTCACAACACCCGGGAGAGATGTGGAATTGCTCATGGCTGTTGACATATGTGTCTCATTTTCCGGCAAGAATTTCGTGTGCCTAAACATAATCAGTTTTCACCGGTGTTGCAACCTTCTCAGGTGTCCCGGTTTGCCTTTGCTATTTACAGTAGTGCGGCTGATTTGTTAACATAATCAGGCTGAAACAGCATGTTGCAAATGATGCCGGCGACCCTGCAGAGGGTTGTTTTTTTATAGGAAACGATGGCCGATGGCGAAAACCACGCCGATGATGCAGCAGTATCTCGAGATCAAGTCCGAACACCCGGACGCGATCCTGTTCTTCCGTTTGGGCGACTTCTACGAAATGTTCATGGAAGACGCGGTGGTGGCTTCGCGCATCCTCGACATCACCCTGACGTCGCGCAACAAGGGGGCAGCGGAAGAAATTCCCCTCTGCGGTGTGCCTTTTCACAGCTGCCAGCCTTACGTCGCCAAGCTGGTCCAGCACGGGCACAAGGTGGCCATCTGCGAGCAGGTCGAAGACCCCAAGGCCGCCAAGGGGATCGTCAAGCGGGCGGTCGTGAGGGTGGTGACCCCCGGTTTGGTGGTCGATACCGATACCCTCGATCCGCGCCGCAACAACTACCTCATGGCGCTGGCGCCGAACGAGGAAGACGGCTGCGGGGTTGCCTACGTCGACATCACCACCGGCGAGTTTCGCGTGACGGAGTTTGCCGACCCCGCGAGCGCCGCCGGTGAAGTCCTGGGGCGCGACCCGGCCGAAGTCCTGCTGGCGGAAGGTGACGGAGACTCGCCTCTGGCAAAGGTTCTGCTCGACAGCCTGGAAGGGCGGATTATCAATCGGGTCCCCGATTGGGTGACGGCCGATGACCGCGCCCGGCAGATCCTGCAGGAATTCTTCCCTGAAGGCTCGCTGGAAGGCTTCGGCTGTGCTGACTTGCCGGGTGCGATTCGGGCTGCCGGCATGATCCTGCATGTCCTCAACGAGACACAGAACGGCGCCCTGTCGCACCTGCAGAGTTTGCAGACCTACCATGTTCGCGACCACATGGTGCTCGATGACTTTACCCGCCGCAACCTCGAATTGACAGAGACGCTGCATGATGCCGGCCGGCGCGGGTCATTGCTCGGGATCATGGATCGCACCGTCACTTCCATGGGCGCGCGCAAGCTGCGGCACTGGCTGACCCACCCGCTGGTCGATCTTGAAAGGATCGCGCACCGCCATGGCGCGGTCAGCGAATTTGTCGCCGAGAGCCTGCAGCGCGACGAGCTGCGCCAGCTTCTCGATGGTGTCTACGATCTTGAGCGGTTGAACGGCCGGATCGCCATGGCGACCGGCAATGCCAAGGACCTAGCGGCGCTTCGCAGTTCCCTCGAACGGCTGCCGCAAATCTCCGAGGCGCTGCGCGAGATGAAGTCGCCCCTGTTGCAGTCGCTGTACCGGGGGCTCGACCTCCTGCCTGAAGTGGCCGACCTGATTGGCCGGGCGATCGTCGATGACCCGCCCTTCGTCCTGCGTGAGGGGGGGCTCATCCGCAGCTGCTATCATGCCGAGCTTGATGAACTGCGCGCCATCAGCCGCCAGGGGAAGGGCTGGATCGCCCGGCTGGAGCAGGAGGAGAAAGAGCGCACCGGCATTCCGTCTCTCAAGGTCCGCTACAACCGGGTCTTCGGTTATTACATCGAGGTGACCCGTTCGCACCTTGCCCGGGTCCCTGACGACTACCAGCGCAAGCAGACCCTGGCCAACGCCGAACGCTTCATCACCCCGACCCTCAAGGAATACGAGGAGAAGGTGCTGGGGGCCGAGGAGCGGGTGGTCGAGATCGAGTACGACCTGTTCCAGGAGGTGCGTCGCGAAGTTGCCGGCCAGGGAGCGCGGATTCAGGCGACCGCCGACGTGATCGCCACCCTCGATGTGCTGCTCGGACTCGCCGACCTGGCGCATGAGCGCAACTACTGTCTGCCGGAGATGGATGAATCGACGGAGCTGCAGATCGAAGAGGGGCGGCACCCGGTGATCGAAGCGATGAGCCTGGGTGAGCGCTTTGTCGCCAACGACGTCGACATGAACACCGCCGAGCGGCAGATCCTGATCATCACCGGGCCGAACATGGCCGGCAAGTCGACCTTCATGCGCCAGGTGGCGCTGATCGTCCTCATGGCGCAGATGGGGAGCCTCATCCCCGCGCGGAAAGCACGCATCGGCCTCGTCGACCGGATCTTCACCCGCGTCGGCGCCAGCGACAACCTGGCGCGCGGCCAGTCGACCTTCATGGTCGAGATGACCGAGGCGGCCAACATCCTCAATCATGCGACGGCCTGCAGCCTGATCGTGCTCGACGAGATCGGTCGCGGCACCTCGACTTTCGACGGCATCAGCATCGCCTGGGCGGTGGCCGAGTATCTGCACGACCACGCCCCGGTCGCTGCGCGGACGCTCTTCGCCACCCATTACCACGAACTGACCGACCTGGCGCAAACCCGCGAACGGGTGAAGAACTATAACGTGGCGGTCAAGGAATGGAACGATCAGATCATCTTCCTGCGGCGGATTGTCAAGGGCGGAGCGAGCCATTCCTACGGCATCCAGGTGGCGCGCCTGGCCGGCCTGCCGCAGGTCGTCATCGATCGCGCCAAGGAAGTCCTGCACAACCTCGAATCGGGAGAATATGAGGCGGGCGCGCCACGCCTGGCCCGCAGCAAGAAACCGAACAGGACCAAAGGGACCCCGCAGCTGGGGCTTTTCGAACAACCCGATCCGCTTCGTCAGCGTCTCGAAGAAGTGGATGTCTCCGTCCTGACGCCCCTTGAGGCGCTTAACCTGCTCGACGAACTCAGGAAAATGTTGTAACGCCATGAAACGTTTTGTCTTTTTTGTCCTGATATGCAGCCTGGCCTGGTCTCCCGTGCTTGCCGCACCGACGGCGGAGCAGGCGTATCAGCAGGCGCGAGAAGCCTTCTATGCACTGCAGAACTCCGCCCGCAAGCAGATGTACCGCGAAAACTGGCTGAAGGTTTATGACCAGTTCAGCGCCGTACAGAAGAAATATCCGAACGATCGGCGTGCCGCCGATGCCCTCTACATGTGTGGCAAGACCTATGCGGCCCTCTACGCCATCAGCCGGGTCCAGGCCGATGCCGAACGCGCCGTAGACCTCTATGCCGAGATGGCCGACTCCTACCCGGGCAGCTCGCTGGCCGATGATTCCCTGCTGCTGGCGGGCAAACTCCTCGAAGAGACGCTCTCAGAACCGAAGCGAGCCTATACCGTTTATCGGCGCCTGGTGGATAATTTCCCGGCAGGAGATATGGCCGGCCAGGCGAAAGAGCGCTTGCAGGCATTGGCTCAGTACGCGCCGCCACCGGCACCGAAGCCGGTCGCCAGGGCCGCTGACAAACCGGCGGTCTCGACCGTGTCGGCTCCCGCCGCGGGTGACAACGTCCCTTCCGGCGGCGGCAGCCTGACCGGTGTGCGCTATTGGTCCAACCCAGGATATACGCGTATTGTCCTGGACGTTTCCGCCCAGGCGGCCTTCTCCGCCCATTTCCTTGCTGCGGAAACCGACAAGGGCGCTCCGCCGCGTCTCTACGTTGATATCGAAAAGACCTCGCTCGACCCGACCATCACGGAGCCGAAGATCGTCGACGATGGTCTTCTCAAGCAGATTCGCACCGGCCGTCCGCAGCCCGACACGGTACGGGTCGTGCTGGATCTTGTCAGTATCGGGGATTACAAGGTCTTTCCCCTGAGCGACCCCTGGCGCATCGTCATCGACATCGCCGGCGAGAAGGCGGTCGAACTCAAGCGGCACGAGCCGGTCATCAGCACGCTGCCGGAGTCCGGCAAGGATGCCATCGCCACGATCCTGCAGGAGACCCCCAAGGACCAGAAGCCGCTGCATATTCCCACGGCACCGGTTTCCGCCACCTTGCGGAGGATCGTCGTCGATGCCGGTCATGGCGGCAAGGACCCGGGCGCCGTCGGTCCATCAGGCCTCCTGGAGAAAGACGTTACCCTCGAACTGGCAAAGGAACTGGCAGTCGAGTTGAGGCGTTTGCTCGGCTGCGAGGTCATCCTGACCCGCAGCACCGATGTCTACCTGCCTCTCGAGGAGCGCACGGCGATCGCCAACAAGGTCGGTGCTGACCTGTTCATATCCCTGCACGCGAACGCCAACAAGAGCCGTGATGCCTTCGGTATCGAGACCTACTATCTCAACTTCTCCAAGAACGACAAGGCGGCTGCAGTCGCCGCCCGTGAGAACGGCACGACCCTCAAGCAGGTTTCCGACCTGGAGCTGATCCTGTTCGATCTCATGGCGAACGCCAAGATCAACGAATCGAGCCGTCTCGCGGCAGAGATACAGTCGAGCCTGGTCAGCCGGATCAGCAAGCGTTACAGCGACATCCGCGACCTCGGTGTCAAGCAGGGGCCTTTCTACGTGCTGCTTGGCGCAACCATGCCCTCGGTGCTGGTCGAAACGGCGTTCATCAGCAATCATCGTGAGGAGAAGCGCCTCGCCAGCGCCGCTTATCGGAAATCATCGGCGGAGGCGATCGCCGAGGCGATCAAGACCTATGCAATCAACAACAAATTGGTCGCGGCCAACTGACATGAGAAACAATAGCCGTCATCCGGATTTCTTCGCCGACGAGCTGATGCTGGCAGGCGATCAACCTTTCGAAAAGCGACGGACCGCACTGCTGGATGCTGCGCGGAGCCACCTCGAACATCACCGCGCCGTTTGCCGCGAGCGACATGAGCGGGGCGCCACGGGCCGTGAAGTCGTGGCATGCATCACCGCCATGATCGACAGGCTGGTCCAGAATCTCTACCGCTGCGCCTCTGCCGAATATCCGACCATGGGGAAGGTCTGCTCTGCCGTCATCGCTCTCGGCGGCTACGGCCGCGGCGAGCTCAATCCCCGCTCGGATATCGACGTGATGTTCTACTGCAGCGAGTTGAACAAGGACCTGGCCGAACAGATCGCCGAACGCGTCCTCTACCTGATGTGGGACCTGAACCTCGACGTCGGCTACAGCGTACGCACGGCATCGGACTGCCTGGCGCTCGCCCAGCAGGACATCACCATCCGCACGGCGATGCTCGATGCCCGCTTCCTGGCCGGCGACGCCGAGCTCTTCCGCGAGTTCACCCATCAGGTCCTCAAGCCGGCGCTCAACCAGCGCTCACAGGCCTTTCTCAAAATCAAGTACGAGGAGCATCTGACCCGTCTCTCAAAGTACGGTTCCTCGGTGTACATGCTCGAACCGAACATCAAGGAGAGTGAGGGCGGCCTGCGCGATCTGCACACGGCGATCTGGATGGCGCGGGTCAAGTTCAAGGCCGTCACCCTGAGGGACCTGCTGGTGAAGGGGGTGCTGACTGAAGAGGAATTGATGCAGATCGACGAGGCCTTGGATTACCTCTGGCGCGTCCGTAACGAGCTGCACTATCAATCCAAACGTAAAAACGATCAACTCCAGTTCGACCAGCAGGAACGTATTGCCGCGTTCCTCGGTTATGTCAACAACAAGCGCGCCAAGGCGGTCGAACAGTTCATGCAGGACTACTATGCCCAGGCGACGTTGACCGAGCACCTGGCCTCAAGCCTGATCATGCGTGCCTACAAGCCCCGCAGCCTCACGGAGGGTTTGTTCGGCGCCCTGGGCCGCCGAAGCCTGAACAAGGATTTTTTCTCCTACCGGGGGGAGCTCAAGGCGCTGCACAAGAACCTCTTCGCCGAGCGGCCTGAAGCAATGATGGAGGCCTTCCTGCTGGCCAAGAAGAACAATCTCAACCTCAGCGCGGAACTGAAGGGGCAGATTCGTGACAACCTGTCCCTGGTGAATGACGGTTTCCGACGCTCGAGAGACGTTTCCGAGATGTTTTTGGAGATTCTGCGCGGACCGAGCGGTATCGGCAAGAGCCTGCGCGACATGCACCACCTGACCTTCCTGAACCACTACATCCCGGAATTCTCCCGCATCTACTGCAAGGTCCAGCACGACGTCTATCAT
Source organism: Desulfuromonadales bacterium (assembly GCA_041611575.1). Taxonomy (GTDB): domain Bacteria; phylum Desulfobacterota; class Desulfuromonadia; order Desulfuromonadales; family BM103; genus JBFIMV01. The sequence goes on from JBFIMV010000094.1 coordinate 7,138, forward strand.
GTCTACACCATAGACATTCATTCGATCTTCGCAGTCGAGGAGATTGAAAAACTCTGGTGCGGCGAGTATCGCGAGAAGAAGCCGCTTCTGACCAAGGTGGCGGAGAACCTGGGCAAACCCGAGCTGATGGTTCTGGCCGTGCTGTTTCACGACATCGGCAAAGGGGAGGGGAAGGATCATTCCAACAAGGGGGCGGACATGATCCCCAAGATCGCCCGTCGTCTTTATCTCACCAAGGAGGACAGCCAGCGTCTCACCTTCCTGGTTCGCCACCACCTCGACATGGCGCATATCTCACAGCGGCGCGATCTCAACGATATCCGCATGATTCAGGACTTTGCCAACACCATGGGGATGTCGGAAAATCTCAACATGCTCTTCCTGCTGACCTTTGCCGACCTGAAGGCGGTCGGCCCGGACGTCTGGTCGGAATGGAAAGGCTACCTGTTGCAGGACCTCTACGAAAAGACCTTCGAAATCTTCGAGCGCGGCAACTTCTTGAGCGAGGTGCGCTCCGAGCGGGTGCGCGTGCGCAAGCGCAAGGTACAGGAAACCCTGCAGGATGAATACGGGGAA
>JBFIMV010000095.1:0-7708 GCA_041611575.1 Desulfuromonadales bacterium
ATCCGAATGTCGGCAAGAGCGTGGTGTTCAATGCTTTGACCGGCAGCTACACGACCGTCTCCAATTACCCGGGGACCTCGGTGGAGGTGTCGCGCGGCCAGAGCCAGATCGGTTCGGACAATTTCCTGGTCCTCGACACGCCCGGTATGTACTCGCTGATGCCGATCACCGAGGAAGAGAGCGTCGCCCGCCGCATCCTGCTCGAAGAAGCGCCACACGTCGTCGTCCATGTCATCGATGCCCGCAACCTCGAACGCATGCTGCCGATGACCCTGCAGCTGATCGAGGCCGGGCTGCCGGTCATCCTCATGGTCAACATCATGGACGAGGCCGAGCGTCTCGGCATGCGGGTCAATGTCGCGCTGTTGCAGGAAAAACTGCAGGTTCCGGTGGTCGGCGGCGCCATGGGCCGCGGCAAGCGCGGCCTGGCCGAGTTACAGAAGGCAATCGGCGACTACGCGCCGCGGCGGGCGACCTTCGGCTACGCCTCCGACCTGGAAAAGGACATCCAGCGGATCAGCGGCCTGATGCAGGGGGACTACATCCTGGACAAGCGCAGCCTGTCACTGATGCTGCTGCAACGCGACGCGGAGATCGCCGAACGCGTCAAAGCGAGGGAAGGGGAGGATTACGCCCGTCTTGAAGAGGCCGTCAACGAGACGGTCTTCAACCGGCGCGTCGACCTGCACCTGCGCATCAACCTCGAGCGCAAGCGCATCTGCAAGGGGCTGCTCGATGGCGTGATCACCCAGGAGCAGGAGCAGAAGCCGGTCTGGACGGAGCGCCTCTCGGACTGGACCATGAACCCCTGGACCGGCATCCCCCTGCTGCTGGCGGTGCTGTATTTCGGCCTCTACCAGTTTGTCGGCGGCTTCGGCGCCGGGACGATCGTCGATCTCCTCGAGGGGACGATCTTCGAAGAGCACCTGAACCCCTGGGCCATCGGCCTGGCGGAAAACTACATCCCCTGGTACTGGCTGAACGAGCTGCTGGTCGGCGAGTACGGCCTGTTCACCCTTGGCGTGCGCTACGCCGTGGCGATCATCCTGCCGATCGTCGGCACCTTCTTCATCGCCTTCGCCGTCATCGAGGACAGCGGCTACTTCCCGCGCCTGGCGATGCTGGTCGACCGGGTGTTCAAAAAGATCGGCCTGAACGGCCGGGCGGTCATCCCCATGGTCCTCGGCTTCGGCTGCGACACCATGGCCACCGTGGTCACCCGCACCCTCGAGTCGAAGCGCGAGCGGGTCATCGCCACCCTGCTGCTGGCCCTGGCGATCCCCTGCAGCGCGCAGATGGGGGTCATCCTCGGCCTGCTCTCCGGCGTCCCCGGCGCGCTGGTCGTCTGGATGCTCAGCATGGTCGGCGTCTTCCTGCTGGTCGGGCTGCTCGCCGCCCAGGTCGTGCCGGGTGAGCGGCCGATGTTCTACATGGAGATTCCGCCGCTGCGCCTGCCGCAGCTGCAGAACGTCCTGGTCAAGACCCTGACGCGCATGCAGTGGTACTTCCTGGAGATCTTCCCGCTGTTCATGATCGCCTCGGTGATCCTGGTGGCCGGCAAGCTCACCGGCGCCCTCGACTGGCTGGTGCGCGCCTTCGACCCGGTCATGCGCCTGCTCGGCCTGCCGAGCGAAGCGTCCACCGCCTTCATCTTCGGCTTCTTCCGCCGCGATTTCGGCGCCGCCGGCCTCTACGACCTGCACACCGATGGCCTGCTCGACCCGGTGCAGCTCACGGTCGCCGCCGTCACCCTGACCCTGTTCGTCCCCTGCGTGGCGCAGTTCCTGGTGATGCAGAAGGAGCGCGGCTGGAAGACGTCGCTGAAGATATTCTTCCTGGTGACCGGCCTGGCGTTCACGGTCGGCTGGGCGCTCAACCGCCTGCTGCTGGCGACGGGGGTCCTGTCATGAAGTGCAGCTTCTGCGACCACGAGCTGACGCTGGACATGGTCCGCGAGCAGGGGTGCGGCGGCTGCCTCGGCGGCTGTCGCAAGGTGCATTGCCCCTACTGCGGCCAGGAGAACCCGCTGGTTCCCGAGCTCCTCGAAAAATTGCTGAAGCGCTCGAAAGATGACGACGATTCGATAAAATAACGACCGGGGTACAGGCCGTGATGCCTGTCGCCGGTACTGACCAGATCAGACAAGGAAAGGATTGGGGATATGAAGGTTTCCGCCCGGGCAGAAGAGATTCTCGAGGCCCTCTGGATTGCGACGGAAGAGAAGGGCGAGGATGCAGCCCTCATGGAGAAGCTGCGTATCACGCCGGACGACGAGGCCCTGGCCGAGCTGGTGCGGCTGGCCTACGTCGAGGTGCGCGACGAACGGGTGAAGCTGCGCCACGAGGGACGGGGTGAGGCACGCATGACGGTGCGCCGCCATCGCCTGGCCGAACGCCTGATGATGGACATCCTCGACATCAAGGGGTTGTCCGGCGACGAGCGCGCCTGCGAATTCGAGCACCTGCTGCATCACGGCGTCGACACCAAGATCTGCACCCTGTTGAACCACCCCGTCACCTGCCCCCACGGCAAGCCGATCCCGCCGGGGACCTGCTGCGAGCAGGCGCGCCAGGAAGGCGATGTCGGCGTCGTCGCCCTCACCGAACTGAAAGCCGGCGAGCAGGGCGAGATCGCCTACCTCGCCGCCAGCGACGCGGGCAAGATGCAGAAGATGATGAGCATGGGGGTGCTGCCGGGCAACACCCTGAAGGTCACCCGCACCTTTCCGACCTACATCTTCAAGGTCGGGCACTCGGAGTTCGCGGTCGATGCCGAGCTGGCGCGGGAGATTTTTGTGCGCAAGACGGCCTAATGTCATCGTACATGGACAAGGACCAACCTTTCGTGAGGAAGGGGCAGAAAGCTGCGGGTCTTTAAATAGATAGCCGGGCTGCTTGAGGTGGAAACCTTGGCAGCCCGGTTTTTTTGCACGTAAGAGGTGTCAAGTTGGATGTCTTTCAACTCGCACAGGGTTAAAGTCAGCCTGTCCCCTTCAACCTTTGACCGGGTCACGTCGATTTGTCGAACGCCAAATGTCTACATCTTTATTTGTGCTTTTCTAGATAGTTATTTTTTAACAGTCTGATAATGACTTGATTTTATATCGATAATCGTGTTTATTTCGAGATGTCTCGTTTCGCTCTTATAGAAAGTCGCCATCATGCCCGTATTTCGTCACCACGATTTAACGTTGATCAATCCTGCCTTCGATTCACCGCTGGTGGACGTGCTGACCGAGTTGGAACACCTCCGCCGCCTGCAACTGCGCGGCACGACCCCTCCCCAGGTTTTCTATCAACTGAAACACATCTTCCATATGCTGGAGAGTCTTGGCTCCGCCCGTATCGAGGGCAACCACACCACCTTGGCCGACTACGTGGAGAGCAAGTTGGAAGGAGCCGGGCTGCCTCTTGCGGACCATCTTCGCGAAATGGAAAATATCGAAGCTGCTATGGAGTATATCGAGACATCTATCGATCCCGATGACGGGTTGACTGAGCACTTCATTCGCGAATTGCACGCCATCACGGTTGCCGGGTTGGAACGGGAAGGCGATGCCACGCCGGGCGCCTACCGCCTGAAGCCGGTGCAGATCGCACAATCCGAACATTTGCCCCCAGAATTCGTCCAGGTGCCGCACTACATGCAGGAGTTGGTGGCGTTCATCAACGAGAACCACCCAAAGAAATACGACCTTCTCAAGGTAGCCCTGGCACACCATCGTTTTGGCTGGATTCACCCATTTTGCAACGGTAACGGCCGGGCGGTCAGGTTGCTGACTTACGCGCTGCTGATCAAGTACGGTTTCAATGTCAAGGCCGGCGGCCGCGTGCTTAACCCGACCGCTGTGTTCTGCAATGATCGCGACCGCTATTATGCCATGCTGGCAAAGGGCGATACCGGCAGCCGGGAGGGTTTGGAAGCCTGGTGCCTTTACGTGCTGCAAGGGATTCTGGATGAATTGCGCAAGGTGGACCGACTGACCGATTACGATTATCTGAGCGACAGAATTCTCGTTCCCGCACTTGCCCATGCGCGCGGACGGGAGTTGATTACAGGGTCGGAAGAGAAACTCCTGCAGATTACGGTACAGAAGGGTGTGGCCAAGTCCGCCGACCTGTCAGTTGCCATGCCCGACATGTCGCCTGCCCAGCGTACCTACCAGATCAAGAAACTGGTCGATCGGAAAATGTTGCAACCGGTCAGGGAAGGCGCGCGCCAATACACGATCGGCTTCAGTAACAGCTACCTGATACGCGGGATCATTCGTTCTCTGGCAGAAGAGGGATTCATCCCGCCAGTACTGAATCAGGCGGGGTAAAAGTCGTTTTGCGCACCATCACTTACCGCTACGATCCCTTCGGCCGACGGGTCGGCAAGGAAGTGACGGACACCGACGGCGGTTCGACCACGGTGCGCACCACCGCCTACCTCTACGACGCCGAGGACATCGTCGTCGAATTCGTCGACCTCACGGTGGACGGCGCGCCGCAGCCGCAGGTGGTCACCCATTACGTGCACGGCCCCGGCATCGACGAGCCGCTGGCGGTTTCCGATGGTTCCTTCTACGAACTGAACGAAACGGCACCCGCCTGGGAATCGATCCCGGCCAGCCGCTTCAAACCGGAGGTGTTCGGCGCGTCGCAGTTCCATTACGGCGACGAGCAGGCCGTGGTCTGCGGCGCTTTCCCCCTTGCAACCGTCCCTCTGTTTCCCTATAGTTGTTAAGGTTTTTCAATACAGGACGGCAATTCGGGACACTTGGGGCGGCGGGACGCCGGCCCTATAGCAAGGAGGCGTGAGTGGAAATTCTGGGGATCGATATCGGTTTCGGTTTCACCAAGGCGACCAACGGCAAGCAGGACCTGGTCTTCAAGTCGGTTCTCGGCGAATCGACGGACATCCAGTTCCGCGACGAGATGATAGCCACGGAGGAGAGTCACGACACCCACCTGCAGATCGAGGTGGACGGCAAGTCTTATTTCATCGGCGAGCTGGCGGAGCGCCAGAGCAACGTCCGCTTCTTCACCCTCGACCAGGCGCAGTTCATCGGCAAGTTCGCCAAGGTCCTCGCCCTGGCGGCGGCGGCCAAGATGGTCAAGGGCTTCGTGCCGCTCAACCTGGTGACCGGCCTGCCGATCGGCTACTACAACACCCACAAGGACGAGCTGGCCAAGCTGCTGATCGGCGAGCACAAGGTGGTGCTGACCGATGCCGACGGCAAGCGCGAGGAGAAGTCGCTCAAGATCGACAAGGTGCGCGTCATCCCGCAGCCGTTCGGCTCGCTCTTCAACCTGATGCTCAACGATCTCGGCGAGATGGGCGACAAGCGCCTGGTGCGCGACAAGATCGGCATCATCGACGTCGGCTTCCGCACCTCCGATTACACCATCTCCGACAAGATGCGCTACTCCGAGCGCGGCAGCCGCACCACCGATTCGGGCATCGCCCGCGCCTTCAACGTGATCGCCAGCAAGCTGCGCGAGAACAGCGGCGTCAACGTCGAGCTCTATCGTCTCTACGAGGCGATCGACAAGGGCAGCATCAAGATCCGCGGCAAGGTCTACGATATCAAGAGCATGACCGACCAGGTCTTCGGCCAGCTGGCGACCTCCATCGCCAACGAGGTCGACCGCCTCTGGGTCGACGACTGGGACATCGACGCCATGGTCATCACCGGCGGCGGCGGCGCGGTGCTCTCCAAGTACCTCAAGCCGCTGATCAAGGGGGAGTTCATGACCACCGACCCGGAGGTCGACATGCGCCTCTACAACGTCTACGGTTACCGCAAGTTCGGCCAGCACCTCTGGGCCCGCGGCAATACGCCGCCCAAGGCGCCGGCTGCACCGACCGTCTGATGCTCCCGCAGCGCCCCCATTTTCGGGGGCGTTGTCGTTTCGGGCTGAAAAGGCAAGCTGATCTTGAAGAGAATCGATATCGAATCAGGCGACATCATCGAGCTGCTGGCCGGCCGCGCCGGGCGGCCGCTGACGCTCAAGGAGATCCAGGCGACCTTCGATCTCAGCGCCGGCGAACGCAAGGCGGTCGGTGAGCTGTTGAAGGGGATGGCCCGGGAGGGGCTGCTCGTGCAGTTGAAGGGCGGCCGCTTCGCCCTGCCGGCCAAGGTCAACCTGGTGATCGGCACCCTCGAGGTGCATCGCGACGGCTACGGCTTCGTCACCGTGGGCGACGGCAAGTCCGCCGACGTCTTCGTCCCCGCGCGCTATGTGCGCCCGGCGATGCACGGCGACCGCGTGGTGGTGCGTCTCGAGCACTCCCTGCGCAGCAGGCGGCCCGAAGGGCGGATCATCCGCGTCGAACAGCGCGCCCATCGCACCGTGGTCGGCCGCTTCGAGAGGGGGCAGGGGATCGACTTCGTCGTCCCCGCCGACCCGCGCCTGCGGGAGGACCTGCTGATCCCCTCCGGCGCCGCGGGCGGCGCCCGCTCCGGCCAGGTGGTGGTCGCCGAGATCGAGACTTACCCGGGGCAGAGCCGCGGCGCCGTCGGTCGCGTGCTGGAGGTGCTCGGCGATGCCGACGACCCGGCGGTGGAGATCCGCATGGCCACCATCCGCTTCAATCTGCCAAGCGAATTCTCACCCGCCGCCCTGGCGGAAGCAGCGAAGGTGCCGCCGGAGGTCGCGGAGCGCGACCTGGCCGGGCGCGAAGACCTGCGGCATCTCGCCTTTGTCACCATCGACGGCGAGACGGCCAGGGATTTCGACGACGCGGTCGCCATCGCCCGCAGCAAGGACGGCTATCGCCTCTGGGTGGCGATCGCCGATGTCGCCCATTACGTTGCCGCGGGGAGCGCCATCGACACGGACGCCCTCGAGCGCGGCACCAGCGTCTATTTCCCCGGGTCCTGCCTGCCGATGCTGCCGGAAGCCTTGAGCAACGGCATCTGCTCGCTCAACCCGGAGGTCGATCGGCTGGTCCTGGCGGCCGAGCTCGATTTCGATCGGGAGGGCCGGCGGGTCGCCATGCGCTTTTTCCCCGGCGTCATCCGCAGCCGTGCGCGCCTGACCTACACCGAGGTCGCCGCGATCCTGGTCGATCGGGACACTGCAACGCGGCAGGCGCGACAGGGTCTGGTCGCCGACCTCGAGATCATGCAGGCGCTGGCCGAGCTGCGCATGGCCCGTCGCCGGCAGCGCGGCAGCCTCGACTTCGACCTGCCGGAGACGCAGATCCATCTCGATCTGCAGGGGCGGCCGGAGAGCATCGTGCGGGCCGAGCGCAACCTGGCGCACCGCCTGATCGAGGAGTTCATGCTCGCCGCCAACGAGGCGGTCGCCGCCTGGCTCGGCAGCCGCAAGGTGCCGCTGGTCTACCGGGTGCACGAGGCGCCGGGCGCGGAGAAGATGATCGCCTTCCAGGAGTTCATCGCCTACTTCAACCAGGGGATCTCCATCCCGGTCGAGGGGGTCACGCCGAAACTGCTGCAGGAGCTCCTCGAGCGGGTCGCCGGCCGGCCGGAGGAGGCGGTGATCAACCATGTGCTGTTGCGCAGCCTGCCGCAGGCGGTTTATGCTACCACCAACCAGGGGCATTTCGGCCTGGCGGCGGACGCTTACTGCCACTTCACCTCGCCGATCCGCCGCTATCCGGACCTGACGGTCCACCGCATCCTCAAGCACAGCCTCGATGGCGGCAAAAAGCGTGACGGTCGATCATCCGTCTCCCTGGACGAGATCGCCAGGCAGTC
>JBFIMV010000096.1:0-7679 GCA_041611575.1 Desulfuromonadales bacterium
CCGATGGCATAATGGATAAAGAGGTCCATCTTGCGGGCCTCTTTCTTGTCAATGTAATCATCCGTCGGGAAGTCCGTGACTTCACCGGCGAAACGGACAGGGAAATCCGATGCATCGAAGCGGGTGATCGGGCCTATGCCGGACCGCCCGTTCATCAGGGCATCCCAATTCTTTTCCAGCCCGGTACCAAGGGGTGAAGTGATCCCGAGACCGGTCACGACAACTCTGCGCATGAAGGGTTTCTCCTCCCGACACAACACCAGGCCCCGGCCGGCTCTACTGGCCGGCCGGGGTTGGCTCTGTCATCAGCAACGGCAGGGGCTGGCGCCCTTTGCCGTCAGGGGTTTAGGAATTCTCGGAAACGTAATCGATGGCATCCTGAACCGTCTGAATCTTCTCGGCATCCTCGTCGGAGATTTCGATATCGAATTCTTCCTCGAGAGCCATGACCAGCTCTACGGTATCCAGGGAGTCGGCGCCCAGATCGTCCATGAAAGACGCTTCGTTCGTCACCTGGTCCTCGTCGACACCCAACTGCTCTGCAACGATCTGCTTGATACGCTCTTGAATTGTAGCCATTGTCTTTTCCTCCTTCTTGGTTTCGATTCGATCTATGACCGTCTCACATGTATGAATTTTCCCCTGCGGGACTTACATGTACATTCCGCCGTTCACACCGAGGACCTGGCCGGTCACGTAGGCCGCCTGGTCGGAGGCCAGGTAGAGAACGGCATTGGCGATGTCCTCGACTGCGCCGAGACGGCCCAGCGGGATCTGCTCCGCCATCGCCTCGCGCGCCTTGTCGGACAGGTTGTCAGTCATGTCGGTGATGATGAAACCGGGCGTGACCGCGTTGACAGTGACATTGCGCCGCGCCAGCTCACGCGCGACCGATTTGGTCAAACCGAGCAGGCCGGCCTTGCTGGCGCAGTAGTTGGCCTGACCGGCGTTGCCCATCTCACCGACGACCGAAGAGATGTTGACGATGCGCCCGTAGCGTTGCTTGCTCATGACCTTGGCGGCCGCGCGCGTGCAGAGGAACGCCCCCTTGAGGTTGGTGTCGAGGACCGCATCCCAGTCTTCGCTCTTCATGCGCAGCAGCAAGCCGTCGCGCGTGATACCGGCGTTGTTCACCAGGATGTCGATGCGACCGAAGGCTGTGACAGCCTGGTCTATCAGCTGGTTGGCGTCCGCCTCGAGGGCGACGTCGCCGGCGTGGGTCGCGACCTCCCCGCCCTGCGCACGGATCTCTGCGGCCAGGATTTCCAGGGCTTCGACATTGCGCCCGGAAGCGACAACCTTGGCCCCCTGGGCGGCAAGCGCCAGGGCGATGGCCCGACCGATGCCGCGCGATGCGCCGGTGATGATTGCGACCTTGTCCTTGAGCATGAGCATATGACCTTCCGGCGTCATCCGGCGAAAGCCCGGATATCCGCAGTTTCCTGGATGTTCTCGACGGTGCTCCCCTTGGCCATGCGTTTCACCAGGCCGGAGAGGACCTTTCCCGGGCCGATCTCGACAAAACGCTCGACCCCCATAGCGATCATGTGGGCGACCGACTCCTCCCAGCGAACCGGAGCGCTGACCTGTTTCACCAGCAGGTCACGGACCCGCCCGGCATCACCGTTGGCCTTCGCTTCGACGTTGCTGATGACCGGGAAGCGCATGGCTTCGACCGCGACATCGGCAAGGACGGTGGCGAGGCGCACGCCGGCAGGCAACATCAGCGGGCAATGAAAAGGCGCGCTCACCGGCAGGGTCATGGCGCGCTTCGCCCCTTTTGCCTTGGCCAGTTCGATCGCGCGGTCGACTGCTTCGGTGTGACCGGCAATCACCACCTGCCCGGCGCTGTTGAAATTGGCCGGCGAGACAACCTGGCCCTGGGCCGCTTCCGCGCAAACCGCTTCAAGCAGGTCGGCTTCCAGCCCGAGGATGGCCGCCATGGAGCCGCTGCCGACCGGCACGGCTTCCTGCATGAAGGTCCCGCGCTGGCGCACGGTGCGCACCGCATCGGCAAAACCGAGCGCTCCGGCGCTGACCAGGGCGCTGTACTCGCCGAGAGAGTGTCCCGCCGCGCAGGCCGGCACGGCGCCGGTCTCCGCTTCGAGCACCCGCAGTGCGGCGATGCTCATCGTCAGGATCGCCGGTTGCGTGTTGGCGGTCAGCTTCAAATCTTCTTCCGGGCCATTATAACAGAGAGAGGCCAGATCGAAACCGAGCGCATCGTTGGCTTCCTCGAAGGTCTGCCGCGCGACCGCAAAATTATCGGCCAGGTCCTTGCCCATACCCGCGTGTTGCGAGCCCTGCCCGGGGAAAATAAAAGCTAACATGTCTCTGTGCGACTCCTTGATGGTACCGCAGATCACCAGCGCAGCAAGGCCGCAGCCCAGGTAAAACCTCCGCCGAAGGCATCAAGCAGGAGGATGTCACCTTCCTTGATGCGCCCGGCCCGATTGGCCTCGTCGAGGGCGAGCGGGATGGTTGCTGCCGAGGTATTGCCGTAACGGTCAACGTTGATGTACACCTGGTCGTCCCTGAAACCGATGCGCTTGGCGGTCGCTTCCAGGATGCGGATATTCGCCTGGTGGGGGATGAACAGGTCGACATCCTCAACGGTCATGTCATTGGCCGCCAGGGCGGTCTTGGCCACTTCGGTGAGTGAGCGGACAGCGACCTTGAAAACTTCGTTCCCCTGCATCTTGAGGGTGAAATCCTTGGTCTTGAGCGACTCGATGTTGGGCAGCAGCCTGGTGCCGAAACCGGGCTGGTAAAGCAGCTCGAGCTGCGTGCCGTCCGCATGCAGATGGGTCGAGAGAACACCGCGGTCGCCTTCCGCTGCCTCGATGACCACCGCTCCTGCGGCATCCCCGAAGAGAACGCAGGTGTTACGGTCATCCCAGTCGATGACGCGGGTCAGGACTTCGGCGCCGATCACCAGGGCCTTGCGGCAGCGACCGGCCTCGATGCGGTCGACCGCGGTCGACAGCGCGTAGAGAAAACCGCTGCAGGCGGCCGAAACGTCAAAAGCGCCGGCGTTGAAGGCCCCGAGGTTGCTTTGCACGACGCAGGCGGTGGCCGGCCAGGGGTAATCGCCGGTAATGGTGCCAACGACGATCATATCGATATCATTGACATCGACCCCGGCCATCTCCAGGGCCCGCCTGGCGGCTTTCGTCGCCAGGTCGGACGTATGCTCGCCCTCCGCCGCAACGTGCCGCTCGCAGATGCCGGTCCTGGTCCTGATCCACTCATCATTGGTATCGACAATCTTTTCGAGATCCAGATTGGTCAGGACCTTTTCCGGGACGTAGGACCCAGTACCGGTGATGCGCGCTCTGATCACAGTGGTTACTCCTTAATTCGCAGGCGCAGCAGCTTCGGCCAGTTGACCGTCCTTGCCCAGCCCGCTGATTTCGGCCATGCGCGCCGTCATCTTGACGTTGACCTGGCGCACCTCGTAATCATATGCCATCTTGATGGCATTTTTGATCGCCGTCGGATTCGAACTGCCGTGGCAGATCATCCCCAACCCCTGGATGCCGAGCAGAGGGGCTCCACCGTATTCCGCATAATCGACCTTCCTGCGAAACGCCGCCAGCGCCGGTTTCGCCAGAAGGTAGCCGATTTTCGAGAGAAAACGTGCGCTGAATTCTTTTCGCAGCATCTGGCCGATCGCTTCGGCGAGGCCTTCGGAAACCTTGAGAACGACGTTGCCGACAAAACCGTCACAGACGACGACATCCGCATGGCCGTTGTAGATGTCGCGGCCCTCGACGTTGCCGATGTAATTCAGCGATGTTTCCCTGAGGAGGCGATTCGCCCCGCGCGTCTGTTCATTCCCCTTGGACTCTTCTTCACCATTGGAGAGCAGCCCGACCCGCGGTGATTTCTTTTCGAGCATCTGGGACGCGTAAACGCTTCCCATCAAGGCGAATTGTGCCAGATGCAGCGGCTTGCAGTCGACATTGCCACCGACATCGAGAACGACGGTCTGATCCTTGAGGTTCGGCACGATCGTCGCGATCGCAGGACGGTCGATCCCCGGAATGCGCTTGAGGACGAACATGCCGGCCGCCATGGTCGCACCGGAATTGCCGGTACTGACGACCGCGTTGGCCTTTCCCTGACGAATCAGCTCGAAGGCAACCCGGATCGATGAGTCCTTCTTGCGACGCACGGCGTCCGAGGCCGAGTCGTGCATACCGACCACTTCGCTCGCCTGTACGATACTCAGATCGAGACCACGGACATCATGAGCAGCGAGTTCCCGCTCTATGGCCTCGGTCTGGCCGACCAGGACAATGGGAATCTGCCACTGGCGAGCAGCCAGGACCGCACCGGCGACTTCATTGGCCGGGGCACTGTCCCCCCCCATGGCGTCTACAGCAACGACGGGACGTTTACTCAAAGACGCACCCCTATTCCTTGGAACCGAGGACGTCCTTGCCTTTATAGCTGCCGCAGGCAGCACAGGCACGATGGGGCTGCTTGGGCTCCTTGCACTGCGGACAAAGGGAAATGCCGGGGGCGGTCAAGCCGTCATGAGCACGGCGCATATCACGCTTGGATTTGGATGTCTTTTTCTTGGGCACTGCCATGGTCTTGTGTCTCCTTGATAATACCGGCCGGGCCGGTTGCTGTTCCTGCTTTATGCATGAAGTCGGGTCGTGCAGACCTGACAGCACTACTTATCGAGCTTCAACCCCTTGAGGCGCGCCAGCTGCGCATGAAATATCGGCGGCTCACAACTGCACTTGACCTGGTTGCGGTCGCAGCCGCAGACCGGGCAGAGCCCGAGACAGTCGTCCCGGCAGAGGGCCTGCTGCGGCAGGGCCATCAGCAACTCCTGCTCGACATCGGGTTGCAGGTCGATCTCGTCACCGACGAAGTTGATCAGGCCAAGCTCGTCACTGCCGACTTCCAGCTCCTCGACGTTGACAGAATGGTCTTCACCCGCGTTACTGTAACAGAGGCTGACATCGACCGAAAGATCACTTGCCACATCATTCAGGCAGCGACTGCAGGGCACCACGATTGCCGTCTGCAGGCGTCCGGTGACTTCGATGACATCTCCCGCACGGGTCGCCCTGAGCTCCCCGCTGATCTCGCGCTGGAAAACGATGGAGCCGTCTTCCTCCAGCGCCTTCAGTACCGGGAAGTTCGCGGCCTGCTCGCATATTGCGATCTGGCGCGGGTTCCTTCTCAGTTTTTCGATGTTGAGTAACACGCTATACGTATCCGCTTCGAGGAGCAAGGCTGCCAGTATAGAAACGTGGCAGAAGCAGTCAAGTAATATTTCCTTGCCGAAGAAGTCCCCTCTATTAACGTATTAAAGATAAATTTGCAAGACTTTAGTGGCACCCTCCCCGTCCCCTTGCAATCCCTCGGCGGCTAAGGTAGAAGGGGCGAAAACATCTGCACCGAAGGCGAACCATGAATGACAAGAATCCCTGTACGGCAGTCCAGTCCCTGCTCGACATCATGGCAAGACTCAGAAGCCCGGCCGGTTGTCCCTGGGATGCCGACCAGACGCCGCAAAGCCTCGCCCCCTACATCCTTGAAGAAGCCTGTGAGCTGATCGACGCTATTGAGGGCGAAAACCAGGAGAAGATCCTCGATGAACTCGGCGACCTGCTCCTCCAGGTGGTGTTCCTGGCTCAGATTTTCAGTGAACGGCAGCAGTTTGGCTTTGCCGACGTGGCACAGGCCATAGCAGACAAACTGGTCAGGCGCCACCCACACGTCTTCGCGCCGGCAGACAATGGTCAGAACCTCGACCTTGACCGCCAGTGGGAAAAGATCAAGCAGAGCGAAGCGGTCAGCGCGAAAAGCTGCCTCGCCGATCACCTGCCGAGCCGCCTGCCTGCCCTGCAAAGCGCCCAGAAGTTGATCAATAAAGCGCTCCGCGACGGCAATATCATGCAACTCCCCGACATGTCGTCCACCGACTGGGCAAAACTCTCACCCGGCGCCACAGCCGTGACGCCCGCTGAAATGGATGAGGAGACCCTGGGACGCGCCCTCTTCCACCTGGCAGGCCAGGCACACCAGTCCGGCCTCGATGCAGAGGCGGCACTGCGTAAATTTTTCCGCAGGACACTGCTCGACAAGGTGAAAAATGGTGATTGATACCGGAGGGAGTTGCGCGCCCATGCGCCCGTGCGACCGTCAATTTTATGACCAATTCAAAAAAACCATGACGTTTCAGGCATCTTCCGTCCTTGTCCACAAAATCTGTGGACAAGCCGTTGAAAAGCATGTGAATAACCATTCAGCCAAACGAGCGAATCACGGCCTTACCTCTTTGCCTATTTTTTGGGCAAATTATTTTATCAATAATTACAGTATGTTACCAAATATTATAAAATAAAAACACAATGTAACATCCGGTCGAATTCAACTCATTAGCCATTACCAACATCGCGAGACGCCGTGTTCATAAAACTCTTGACAATCTTCACAATTGTCCCACTTCTCGAGCTATACCTCCTGATCGAGGCCGGCAGAATGATCGGTGTCGGCGAAACAATATTGCTGGTCCTGGCGACCGGGATAGCCGGCGCCTGGCTCGCCCGCAGCCAGGGGCTCGAAATCCTGCAAAAGATCCAGGCGGAGACTGCGGGCGGGCGCATGCCGGGCGCCACGCTGGTGGAAGGAGCCCTCATCCTGGCTGGCGGCCTGCTGCTCCTTACCCCCGGATTTTTTACCGACCTGGTCGGCTTCAGTTTCCTCGTACCGCTGACGCGCGGCGGGTGGCGCAGGATTTTAAGTTCCTGGCTGCAGCGTCAGGCACAAAGCGGCAAAGTGACCTTCCGGCGCTTCTGAATTCCCCGCAAAACAAACAAGGCAGCGGAGACCTTGCATGGCCACCCACTGCCTTGAGATTTCCGAGTTGCTCTGCGAATCAGTGTTCCACGCTCACCGGATTCAGCCTCGCAACAGTCGATAGCTGTTTTGGTGAAATGCGGGTTGCATGCTGATCAAACAGCCGCCGACAGGCGCCGGACGAGCATCATGCGGCAATCATGAATTCGGCGGAGAGGGCCTCGAACCTCAGGGGGGACTGACGCTCCATCTTGCGGTAGGATTCGACGTTCAACTGCATAGGCGGCCGGACGGCATCCCCCGTCGCAGACGCATCATAATGACGGATGCCCCATCCCAGGCAGAGGACACAGACCAACAGCGGAAGCGCAACGTTGACAGCGAAGTAGTTTGCGTGCCCGAGAGTGCGCCCCCAGTAGCTGCGCAAGCGCGCGAGCAGCGCATCCTCACGGCCGGACAGCACGAGGAGGAGCGATACAACGCTTGCGTAGAGAGCGAAAAGGCCGAGAATGATGTGTGAGTTCATCACTTCCCCGTCTGCATGAAACTGACGTTTAACCCGAAATCAAGATTATCTTCGCCCTTAAATTATAAACAAAATCACCCACGGAGCAAACCCTGCAAAACGACCTGCTCACAGGCGCTATTCGCCGACAACCTTTACCAGGACCCGTTTGCGCCGACGGCCATCAAACTCACCATAAAAAATTTGCTCCCAGGGACCAAAATCCAGGCGTCCATGCGTGACGGCAACAACGACCTCCCGGCCCATGATCGTGCGCTTGAGGTGACCGTCACCGTTGTCTTCACCGGTCTGGTTGTGTTGATACAGAGAAAGCGGTTCATGCGGCGCC
>JBFIMV010000097.1:0-7669 GCA_041611575.1 Desulfuromonadales bacterium
CGCAAAATATTCGCCGGCCTGATCCACCTCTCCGATCGCAGTGAACCGGCCGACCTGGTGACACTGACCGCAGCCCTCAAGGAGCTGGGGACGCTTGAGGAGGTCGGCGGCAGCGCCTATCTCGCCACCCTGGTCGATTTCGTGCCAACGGCCGCCAATATCAGTTATTACTGCCGGCTCGTCAAAGAGAAGTCAATCGCCCGGGAACTGATCAAGGTCGCGACGCAGATTGCCGGTCGCGGTTATGAGGGCGGAGAGGTCGAGGCATCCCTCGACTGGGCGGAAAGTGAAATTTTCAAAATCGCCAACATGAAGTCCCGACCGTCTTTTTACGCAACCAGGGACATCATCAAGGACACCATCAAGACGATTGAAAAGCTTTACGACCGCAAGGAGCTGATCACCGGTGTGCCGACCGGTTTTACCTATCTGGACAACCTGACCTCGGGTTTGCAGCGCTCGGACCTGATCATCGTTGCCGCTCGTCCCTCCATGGGCAAGACGGCCTTCTGCCTGAACCTGATCGAGCATGCCGCGCTGCGGGCGAGCGAGCCGATCGCCTCGGCGATTTTTTCCCTGGAAATGAGCAAGGAGCAGCTGGTGCAGCGTCTGCTCTGCTCCGTGGCCAGGATCGATGCCAGCCGGGTGCGCAATGGCAAGCTGGCCCAGTCGGAGTTCCCGACCCTGGTCACTGCGGCGGGGATTCTTTCCGACGCCCCCATCTATATTGATGACACTCCGGCCATCTCGGTTATCGAGTTGCGCTCAAAGGCCCGCCGACTCAAGTCTGAGAAGAACATCGGCATGATCGTCGTCGACTACCTGCAATTGATGCAGGGCTCGAAGGGCGCGAGCTCCGAGAATCGCCAGCAGGAAATTTCGGAGATTTCCCGTTCGCTGAAAGCCCTGGCCAAGGAACTCAACATCCCCGTCATCGCCCTGTCCCAGCTCAACCGTTCGCTGGAGAGCCGTACGGACAAGCGCCCCCAGCTTTCGGACCTGCGCGAATCGGGCGCGATCGAACAGGACGCCGACGTCATCATGTTCCTCTATCGTGAAGCAGTCTACTGCGACGCCTGCCGCAAGCGTGACAACAGTTGCGGCGAAGGCCACGAGCGCAATGCCGAGGTGATCATCGGCAAGCAGCGTAACGGCCCGCTCGGCATGGAGTCACTGACCTTCATGGGAGAGTACATGCGCTTCGAGAGCCAGTCGCGCAGAAATGATGAGTACGCAGCTTGACGCCGGTCCGGGATGGCCGGCGTTTTTGTTCATGCCTGTTCAGCCATGATGGCAGGCGTCGTATTCATGGGCGCGCCGGTAATGCACATAACGGAACCCGCTGAATTTCTCTTCTGCTGTTTCCGTCCACTTTGACCAATCCAAAGGCGGGAAGAAGGTATCTCCCGGAAACTCCCCGTCGACCCATGAGACATGCATCTCTTCAGCAATCGGCAACGCTTTGACGTAGACTGAGCTGCCGCCGATGGCGAATGCCGGCCGCTGGTAACGGGCGGCGGTTGCCAACCCCTCCAGAAAACTCCGGCAGACCTCGACTCCCGGGATGATGGTTCCCCTGCGACTCAGGACGATGTTGTGGCGTTCGGGGAGGGGGCGACCGATCGCCTTAAACGTCTCGCGTCCCATGATAATCGTATTGCCAAGCGTGATCCGTCGGAACAGTCGGAGGTCATCCGGGAGGCTCCAGGGGAGGGTACCGTTGATGCCGATCACCCGCTCACATGTCATGGCGACGATAATCGCCAGCTTGGGAATCGTCAGGGTCTGATGGGAGGGAAGGAACTCAGGCATGCCAAGAAGATAGCACCCTCCGGTTGCGATGGGAAGATGGCAGGACTCAATGCCTCGTCCCGTTGGATCGCATCCTGGGATTTATTGTGTCGCTGCCTGATGGCGGGCGAAAAGTGTGATATACTGCCAGCGTGACATAAGTTACTGTATTTACATGCTGAGTAAGTATTGTGGAGGTGTGTCGTGAAACGTTATGTCCTGTTGTTTCTCTTGTGTCTGGTTTTCCCCTTGTCGGGCTTGGCCCAGCCCACGATGGTGGAGCTCGGCTTGCGCGGCGGGATGGATGGCACCTCCGTTCAGGAGAACTATTCCGTCGGCGAAGTCTATTATCTGCATAATCTCCCCTGGCGCACGGAATTGTCGCCGGATGTCACCCTGTCCACCCGTCTGGATACCGGCGTCGGCTACCTTGAAGCTGCCTCGCGTTCCGGGGCATGGGTGGCGGTCGGTGTGGATGCCGTTCTCGGCATGGCTGGTGGCCTCGTGGAACTTGAAGCAGGTTTCCGCCCCACCTGGTTGTCACGGCATGAGTTCGGCGAGGATGACTTCGGCGGCGCAGTACAGTTCTCGAGTCATGCGGGGGCGGCACTCAACCTGGAAAGGGTTGTTCTGAACTATCGGTATCAGCATATCTCCAACGCGGGCCTCTACGAGGAAAATCGCGGGATCAACCTGCATCTTTTTGGTGTCGGTGTGCGCTTCTGACCCCGCACCACACAGCCAGAGAACAACAAGCCCCGGCCTTTCGGACGGGGCTTGTTGTTTGTTGACTTCTGCCGCCTGGTTTGCGCGTGCGGGAATCAGCCGCGCTTGATGTCGATATTCAGGGTCTGGATCTTCTTGCGGAGGGTGTTGCGATTCAGCCCCAGTACTTCGGCGGCCTTGACCTGGTTGCCACGGGTCTTCTGCAGGACAATGTTGATCAGCGGCCGCTCCATCTGGTGCAGTACCATCTCGTAGAGGTTCTCCATGTCCTGCAGGTCGATCTGCGCCAGCGAGCTCTGCAGCTTCTGCTTGATGACCCCCTCCAGGGACGCGCCGTTGCCGCCGCCGTAGGCCAGCTCGGGAAAATCAGCCGGCGTCAACAGCACGTCCGGAGAAAGCAGGGCCGCCCGATTGATGAGGTTCTCCAGTTCGCGGACATTCCCCGGCCAATGGTAGTTGCAAAGCACGTCCATGGCTTCCTGGGTCAGTCCGGTCGCCGGTGAGCCGTACTCCCGGTTGGCCCGTGCCATGAAAAAATCGACCAGGCTGGGTATGTCCTCGCGGCGGTTGCGTAACGGCGGGAGCTCCAGCGGCACAACGTTCAGGCGGTAATACAGGTCTTCACGGAACTCCTTGTTGCGTACCTTCTCCTTGAGGTCCTGGTTGGTCGCGGCGACGATGCGGGCGTTGACCTGGATCGTCGTGCTGCCGCCCGTGCGGGTGATTTCTTTCTCCTGCAGGACGCGAAGCAGCTTGGCCTGCAGTTCCAGGGGCATGTCGCCGATCTCATCGAGGAAGAGCGTGCCGTCCCTGGCCTGCTCGAATTTGCCGGTCTTGCGGTCGGTCGCGCCGGTGAAGGCGCCCTTTTCGTGGCCGAACAGCTCACTTTCCAGGAGCTCCCGCGGAATGGCCGCGCAGTTGAGGGCGAGAAACGGCTTGCCGAGCCGTGTGCTGTTGAAATGGATGGCGCGGGCAATCAGCTCCTTGCCGGTTCCGCTCTCGCCATAGATCAAAACGGTCACATCGGTCGGCGCGATTTTGCCGAGGACCTTGTAAATTGCCTGCATCGGCTGGCTCTGGCCGATGATGGTGCGCTCCAACAGATAGTGATCCTTGACCTCCTGCTTGAGCAGCGAGACCTCGGCGGAAACGTCCGAGGCTTTTTGCGCTTTGAGGACGATGGCGTCCAGTGCGTCGAGGTCGAAGGGCTTGGTGAGGTAGTCGTAGGCTCCACGCTTCATGGCCTCGACGGCATTTTTCATCGAGGACTCGGCGGTCATGATGACCACCAGCGTGCGCGGGCTCTCTTCCTGCAGCCGGGTCAGCAGGTCGAGCCCGGACAGCCCGGGCATCTTGATGTCCAGCACCGCCAGGTCGTAACTCTGTTTCCTGCTCATGGTGAGCGCTTCCTGGCCGTTGCTGGCCAGGTCAACCTCAAACCCCTGCTTGATCAATGCCTTGGAAAGCACCCAGCGGATGCTCTCTTCGTCGTCGGCGACCAGAATCCTCTTGATCGGCATGCCCATGTCCTCCTTGAAATTAAACCGTTTCGAATCAACGTCGAAGCGGCAATGAGACCGTCATCGTTGTTCCCTGGCCCGGTGTGCTTTCAACCTTCAACAGGCCGTTGTGGTCTTCTATGACCTTCTGACAGGTCGCCAGGCCCAGACCGCTGCCGCCGGTCTTGGTGGTGAAGTAGGGAGTGAAGATGCGTTCGAGCTCCTCGGCGGCGATCCCGCAGCCTGAATCACTGATGCGGATGTCGACCATCGGTGACGTCCGATGATTGGACCCCGTCAGGTGATAGCTCGGTGAAATCCTGGTCTCAACGGTGACCTCACCGGGGCCACCGATCGCCTCGCGGGCATTCTTGACCAGGTTGAGAAACAGCCGCGTCAGCAGGTGCGCGTCAGCCTGCATCGGCGGGATGCTCGGGTCGAGCTTCAGGTTGAAGGTGATGCCCTGGCCACGTGCCGCCTCCTGTTGCAGCAGCACGATGTCGCCCAGTATCCGGGCCAGGTCGACCTCGCCGATTTCCGGCGGCCGCGGGTTGCCAAGGTCCATCAATTCCTCGATGATGGCGTTGATGCGCTCAACCTCGCGGACCATGACCTGCGAATACTCTTCGACTCTTTCGTCACCGGACAGCTCCATCGCCAGCAGCTGTGCCGCCCCCTTGATGCCGCCGAGGGGGTTCTTGATCTCATGGGCCAAACCCGCTGCCAGCGTTCCAAGCAAGGAGAGGCGGTCGGTGCGGCGCAGGGTCCCTTCGAGTTCCCTGATATGCGTCATGTCGCGCAGGATCAGGACCGCGCCATCCTGGGTTCCCCGATCGGTGAAGATCGGTGCGACGTAGACGTTTACCGGCACCGGGGGTGGGTTGTGCCGCTCGAGGTCGATGCCCTCATCATCGGTGACGGATCGACCACTTTCCAGGGCCAGGCGTACCAGGTAGAGGAGCCGGTCCTGGCCTTCGAACAGTTTCCGGTAGTCACGTCCGATCGCCTGCCGGCAAGAGCGTTCAAGAAGCGCTTCCGCCGCCGGATTGAAGAGCATGATGACGCCGCTCTGGTCGCAGGCGATCACGGCGCGGTCGATGTTCTCCAGGATTCTCAGGTAAAGGCCAGGGTCGCCCACAGGGGAGGGCTGGCCGTCGCTGAGCTCTCCGGGGTGGCGGTTATCAGGCGGCATGGGCGAAAAAATCCTCCAACCGGTCGTGCATCTCATCGATGCTGCGGGAGCGGTTGATCTCCGCACGGAAGTTCGCCGCACCGTCGAGCCCACGAACATACCAGCAGAGGTGCTTGCGCATCTGGCCCAGGGTTTTCTGCGGGCCGAAACACTCCAGGCAGAGATTGAAGTGCTGTCGGGCGGTCGCCAGCCTTTCGGCCGGCGTCGGCAGGGTTGCAGGCCGGCCGGCCAAAAGCTCGAGCGCCTGGCTGACGATCCAGGGGTTGCCGTAAGCTCCCCGGCCGAACATCACGGCATCGCAGCCGGTCTGCGCAAACATGGTTATAGCGTCTTCGGCGCTGAAGAGGTCGCCGCTACCGATGATCGGCACCGGCACCGTTTCCTTGAGTCGACGTATCTGCGTCCAGTCGGCCTGCCCGCTGAACATCTGCGCCCGGGTGCGCGGGTGGAGGGTAATGGCGTCGATGCCCGAATCGACGGCAATGCGCGCCACGTCCAGGTAGTTGATCGACTCTGCGTCCCAGCCCGAGCGGAACTTGATGGTCAAGGGCCTCGTCGTCGCCTTGCGTACCGCCTTGAGGATGCCGGCAATTTTCAGCGGCTCACGCAGCAGGGCGCTCCCTGCGCCGGAGCGCACGACCTTGCGTACCGGGCAACCCAGGTTGAGGTCGATCAGCTCGCCGTATTCTTCGACGATCACCGCAGCCTCTGCCAGCCGGCCTGCGTCTTCGCCGAACAGCTGGATCGCCAGAGGGCGTTCCTCCGCGTCAGACTTCAGCAGTTCCCTGGTCGCCTGCCCGTTGAAGAACAGCCCGTTGGCGCTGATCATTTCGGTGAAGACGAGAGACGCCCCATGGCGTTTCATGATGAGCCGGTAGGGGAGGTCTGAAATCCCGGCCATAGGTGCCGAGAAGAGCGGATTGTCCAGATTTAGAGTGCCGATATGCATGATTTATTGCCTAATTTTTGAGCATATTAGCATGCGGCCTGGGGAATGCAAATGAAAAGATGGGCCATTCGAAAAAAAGAAATCGCATACTGTATACAAAATCGGCTTGACACATTTTGGGTGACTTGTTAGAACGTTATTTGGAAAATGAGAAAGGGTAAAGAATCACATTTCGATTACCTCGCGTCGCTTTCCGTATTCTCCCGCGGTATCTCTACAGGGTTCCGGTGCGAATCGTTCTTGTCGGGACGTTGCGCTGTCAGCGGGAGGTCTTGTTATTTTTTTTATTTGAATTGACAGCAAGGGACAGTTTAAGCCTGGCGGGTCGTCCACCCGCCGCCATTTCATTCCAAAAGGAGAGAGAGTTATGTCGACACTGAAAGAAGTCCTGCGCAAGAAGATTGAAGAGCATCGCCCCCGGACCACCCGCCTGGTCAAGCAGTTCAGCGATGTCAAAATCGGCGATGTCACCATCGGCCAGGCCATCGGCGGCGCCCGTGGCATCAAGTGCCTCGTCACCGACATTTCCTACCTCGACCCCATGGAAGGCATCCGCTTCCGCGGCAAGACCATCCCCGAAACCTTTGCCGCCCTGCCGAAGGTTCCCGGCAGCGACTATCCTTTCGTAGAAGGTTTCTGGTGGATGCTGCTGACCGGCGACGTGCCGACCATGGAGCAGACCCTGGAAGTGGTGGAGGACTGGAAGAAGCGCTCCGTGGTGCCGCAGTACGTCAAGGACGTCCTCCATGCCCTGCCGGAAGACGCCCATCCGATGGCCATGTTCTCGTCGGCAATCCTCGCCATGCAGCGCGACTCGGTGTTTGCCGCGAACTACCGCGACGGTAAATTCAACAAGATGACCTGCTGGGAGGACATGTACGAGGACGCCAACAACCTGATGGCGAAGCTCGCACCGATCGGCGCCTACATCTACAACTTGAAGTACCGCAAAAACCAGCAGACGCCGGCCGACCCGAACCTCGACATGGGCGGCAACTTCGCTCACATGATCGGCCAGAGTGATGATTACAAGGACGTCTCCCGCATGTACTTCATCCTGCACTCAGACCATGAGTCCGGCAACGTCTCGGCGCATACCACTCACCTGGTCGCTTCGGCCCTGTCCGACGCCTACTACGCCTACAGCGCCGGCCTCAACGGCCTGGCGGGCCCGCTCCACGGCCTGGCCAACGAAGAGGTGCTCCGCTGGACCCAGAACCTCATCGAAGAGCTCGGCGAGAAGGAGCCCAGCAAGGAGGCCATCGAGCAGGCCGTGTGGGACACGCTGAACTCGGGCCGGGTCATACCCGGGTACGGGCACGCCGTCCTCCGCAAGACGGATCCCCGCTACATGTCGCAGCGGGAATTCTGCCTGAAGCACCTCCCGGACTATCCGCTGTTCAAAGTGATCAGCACCATCTTCGAGGTTGCCCCTCCGGTACTGATGGAGCAGGGCAAGGCGAAGAACCCGTGGCCCAACGTGGACGCGCACTCGGGATGTCTGCTGGTGCA
>JBFIMV010000098.1:0-7632 GCA_041611575.1 Desulfuromonadales bacterium
AAGGTCGGGAACTTCTTGACGATCGCCCCGCAGCGCGTCACGAAGGTCAGGTTGTAATTGCCCCAGAGCATGTCGGGGAGGATCAGATGGTCACCCTTGTCGATGAACAGGTCGGCGACAATCGACAGGCCATGCGTCAGGGCGTTGGTGACGACCGGGTTGCTGAAATGCTTCCCCTGCAGGCTGGGGTTCTCGCGCAGCATCTTCTCGCGCCACAGGGACCGCAGCTCCGGCTTGCCGGCCGGCGGCGCGTAAGGATAGATGTCCTTCGGATCGAAGGCGCTCAGTTTGTCCTGGATGCACTGCAGGTACATCGGCCCGTTCCCTTCGGTGGCGATCCCGATGGTGGCATTAAACCGATGGGCCTTGTCTTTTGCTTCGGCAGACTGGGTGAGAATCCCCTTGGGAAAGAACAGGTTTTTGCCCAGGTCGGAGAGCGATTCGAGCACGTGCGGGTTATGTTGACTGAGCTGGTCGTTCAGTTCCTTGGCCAATGGATTCATTTTGTCCTCCAGCTGATTGTTGAAGTAAGTGACACGTCAAACCGGCAGTATTTAAACAGCTTAACTTTAAAAATGTCAATGGCAAACTCGTGGAAGTGCAGCACCACGACAACAGCCGTCTCGAGCGTTACAAGTGCGGCCCGGCAACCGTGACACTGCGGCTTTTCCAGCTTGCGCTGACGATCCCTAACACCGGCAAAAACACAGTCATTCTGGCAATATAAAGATTCCGGAGCACACGGCACCGACCAATCGGCAGGCGTGAAGACTATTTCAAGTTGGCAGGTGAAGCCATTCGGGGACGGCACAGGATTCCATCTGAGGCATGGCCGTTTCAGGTTTAACGTACGACGCGGGTAGCGGCGGCGAGGGTCTGGAGAGGAATATGCAGGTCAAGTGATTGGGCAGTCTTCATGTTGATAATGAAAGTGACTCTGCGGGGTTTGACGATGCCGGCCAGAGAAGCTTTTCCGGAGGTCAGAACCTGGCCGGCGAGAACGGCGAGTAGTTCGCCCTGTTCGGTCGCATCCGTCTCAAGCGACATGAACGCTCCGAGATCGGCACTCCCCGGAATTTGCGAGATAACCGGAATGCGGCGCTGACCTGACATTGCCACGATGTCGCTGACCTGGGCAGCCAGCAGTTCGCCATTCGTCAGGAACAGGCCGTCGACATGACTGGTCAGGGTTCTCATCACGGTGACGGGATCATCGTCAAGGCCAACGGCCAGTTCCCTGACGGCAACATTCCGCCGTTGCGCAGCCTGGAGCAGCGCATCTTTCTGGTAATTGCCTTCTATTGAGCTTTTTTCGTAGAGAATCGCCAGACTGGTTGCTTTGGTAGAGTCGAGGAAAAAAGCGAAAAGAGCCGGCAAAGGCGCGTCGCCACGGACCCCGGCCATCCCCTTGCCAACCCCGAAACCGAGTGCTTCGGGGTCCGGTACATCGACGAAGAGTACCGGCAGACCGGGGTTCTCCAGTTTGGCGGCAGAAGTCGCTGCCACGCCATAGGTGACAAGCAGGCGCGAACCGAGCGCGTTTGCCTTTCTGACGCTGTTGCGCAGCGACATGACATCGGCATTGGGCGTCTGCACATACACACGGCAGTCCGTCCCGCAGTAAGGCTGCAAGGCGCCAAGAAAGACCTGGTGGATCTTTTGGTATCGTGGCAGGGAGTTTGGCAGGATGACGGTGATCAGGGGTTCATCGGCGTTGGCGGGCATGACAGGAACGAGCCCGGCGTAGCACAACGTTATGAAGCCGATGACAAGTAAACGCTTCACCCACTACCCCCTGTAACTCTAACCCAAATCTACAAACGCTACCGCAGACTTACATGCAGTCCGCCAAAAGACCGCATCAAAACAGCGAAACGGGGCTTGCGGACAAGAGTCAAGAGCCAAGAAACCCAAATTCATAAATACACATTTCATATATGCAAGAAGTATGAAAATTTCATACTTGCTAAAAAAGAGTCCCGAGAACAACCCCAAGAGCAGACAAGGGGCCCGTGTCGCTGATGCCGTCCACCGACTTTTCGACCTTGTGCAGCGTGGTCTTGGCGTTTCGGTAGAGGTCGTCTTCGTTGACCAGGCGTCCCAAGGTACCATGGCCGTCGTCAATCTTCGCCGCAATGCTGTTAATGCGGCCCATGCCGTCGGTCAGGTTGTTGTACAGGGTCTCATCGTTGACCATCTTGCCGAGCGACCCCTCGCCGCGGCTGACCTTGCCGGCGACCGAATTCAATGTGGCAAATGCCTTCGCAGCCTCATTGTAAAGGCTGTCGTCCGCGATAAGCTTGCCGAGAGTCCCGTGACCTTTTTTGAGTTGATCCGTCAGCTCGGCGAGGCTGACCATGGTGTGATTGAGGCTGTCGTACAAGGTCGGATCCTCGAGCAGTTTGCCGAGAGTCCCTTCGCCCTTGTCCAACCTTTCGAGCAGGGTGTTCAGGCGCTGGGACATTGCCGCCATTTCGTCGTACAGGCCCGGGTTGTTGACGAGGCGCCCCAGGGTTCCCTCGCCTTCATCAATCTTGGTCACGATTTTCTCGAGTCGATCGATCGTCTCGGCCAGCGGCTCGCGACTCCGGTCGACCAGGTCGCCCAATGGTCGCAGCACGCGGTCCTGGTTGCGATCGAGGTTGGTGATCAACTCATCGATGTTGGTTGAATCGGCGGTGCGTACGACACTGTCGGGAGGGAGGACTGCGCCGCCTTGCGAACCGAAATCAAGGCCGAGGAAAATCCCGCCGAGCATATTGGTCTGTCGAATCTGCGCCAGGGAGTCCTCGCGCAGGGCCCCTTCGCGATTCACATAAAAGTCAACGCGCACCTTGCTTTCCTCGATGCCGATGCTTTTGACCTTGCCGACATCGACCCCGGCGATGCGCACCGGATCACCGACTTTCAGGCCGACGGCCGAATTGAAATAGGCCCGGTAAGCGTACTGGCTTTCAAACGGCTTCCAGTCCTGGACCAGTTCGATCATCACGGCCAGGACGATCAGGGCTGAGAGAAAAAACAGCCCGACCTTCTGCTCGACTGAAATTGCCATGTTAGTCCCCTTCTCCCTTCAACCCCTTGGTCGTGGTGTATATGAAATTGCGTACTATCGGGTCTTCGCTGCGCTTGATCTCCTCCGGCGTACCGACGGCGATGATCCTGCCATCGTGCATCATGGCGACACGATCCGAAAGGTAAAGCGCGAAGTTCAGGTCATGGCTGACGATGATCGAGGTCAGCTGCACCTTCTTCTTGAGTGACAGAATAACGCGGGCCAGCTCATCGGACGTCACCGGATCAAGCTCCGCGGTCGGCTCATCGTAAAGGATCAGGTCCGGGTTCATCGCCAGCGAACGGGCGATCGCCACGCGCTTCTTCATGCCACCGGAGAGCTCCGAAGTGCGCAGACCCTCTTTGCCGCTCAGGCCGACCAGGGCGAGCTTTTCCGCAATGATGCGGCGGATGCGCACTTCGCCGCAAATCCTCTTTTCCCGCAACCAGAGGCCGACGTTTTCGCCGACCGTCAGCGAATTGAAGAGCGCCGAGGACTGGAAAACCATGCTGTAGCGAAAGTCGCTGACGACAACGGTCGAGCTGTCGTGCACATTCTGACCGTCGATCAGGATCTTGCCGCTGTCGGGCTTTTCGAGCTTGACAATATGCTTGAGGAGCAGGCTCTTGCCGGTCCCCGAAGGCCCGATAATTGAAAAGGTCTCCCCCGGCTCGATCATCAGGTCGACGTCTTTCAGGACATGGTTGTCGCCGAAAGACCGGTTCAAGCCTTCGATATGAATCCCGACCCCGTGCGAGTCCTCGTAGCCGGCGATACAGCTGTCCCCTTCGATAATCGTCGGCGCGAAACCGTGGGCCAGCCGGGCCCAGAACCCGCGCGAGGATTCGTTTTTCACATCTTTTTCCGGTGCAGCCACAGCGTCGAACTCCTAGATCATGAAACGGGTCAGCATGTAGTTGGCGATCATGATGAGCAGGAAAGACAGGACGACCGAGCGGGTCGTCGATTCGCCGATACCGCGGGCGCCGCCTTTCGTCTTGAAGCCGATGTAACAGCCGACATGCGCGATGATGCCGCCGAAAACCATCGCCTTCAACAAGCCCTTGAATATTTCCTTGTAGCTGAGCGCCCGGATCATGTTGTCGTAATAAACGGTGAAGGGCACGTCGATCATCGGGTTCACTTCGGCGATTACGCCGCCGCCGAGGATGCCGACGACCACGGCGAAGACCACCAGCGCCGGGGTGGCGATGAGGCAAGCGATGAGACGCGGCATCGCCAGGTAGCGCACCGGACTGATCTCGAGGGTCTTGAGGGCATCGATTTCCTCGTAAACCTGCATTGCGCCGACTTCAGCGGCCATCGATGAACCGATCCTGCCGGCCACGAGCAGGCTGGTCATGACCGGGCCAAGCTCCTTGACCATTGACAGCCCGACGATCGCGCCGATCGCCTCCTGGGTCCCGTACAGGGCCAGCTCCGAACCGGTCTGCAGAGACAGGACCATGCCGACGAAGAGCGCCATCAGCAGCGCAATCGGCAGAGTGCCGATACCTATGTCGCTCATCTGGCGGAAGATGCTGTTCAGGTTGCGCGGAATCTCCTTGAAGTAGTAAATCGTCTCGCAGAGCAGCTCCAGCATTTCGCCGACACCCTGCGCTACATCAAGAAGTTTTCGACCGATCAAGTCAAACAAGCGCATTCCTGCTTTCTCAGTGAGGC
The DNA here is from genome assembly GCA_041611575.1 of Desulfuromonadales bacterium. Classification (GTDB taxonomy): domain Bacteria; phylum Desulfobacterota; class Desulfuromonadia; order Desulfuromonadales; family BM103; genus JBFIMV01. Next base: position 4,739 of record JBFIMV010000098.1, read on the forward strand.
GTCGGGTCGACTGCCCCCCAGGAGAGACCCCAGGGGAGGAACAGTAAATTGAGAGACCTGGCGCCGTCTTCAGCACGGTAGCGGATCAGGCCTTTCAACAGCTTCAAATCCCGGGATTCCGACGATTGCCGGCGATATTCCACCAGCGGGAACAGCTCCCACGCCAGCCGGTCCCCCTGGCGTTCACTCCAGAACAGGTTCCATATCAGGCTGACGACAGCATTGCCGTGGTCATCCCATTTTTGCTGGTAAAGACGCCACAGCGGCGACCAGAGACGCTCAATGGCATCGTTGTCCGGAAAAACCGGTTCCACCGGGGCCAGGACATGCAGATGGCTGACCCCGGATGACCGCTTGTAGCCGAAAAGCGGCCAGAGGGCGATGCGCCGCATCGATGCGTCCGTCTCGCGCTTCAATTCACGCGTATCCGAGTACAAGAAAAACAGCAACCGGTCACGGCGGCGTTCAATCAGCTCGGAATGCATCTCCTCGATCTTGTAAACTGGCCAAAGATACCATCTCTGGCGTTTCACATCCATCGTTTCATCAGCATAAAACGGCAAAAGCTGCATGCCGTGGTAACGCTCTCCAGTCGTAATCCGCACTAGGGGCCATGGCATACTCATGCTTTCGTATTCCTTGGCACGATTGACCGTCTTCTTGAAAAACGGCCAGAGGTAGGTCGTTTCGGACAACTGGGGCGACTCGCGGTTCACGTAAAATGGCCAGAAAGCCCTGTACTCGGATGGATTGGCCGTATCCAGGGCCAGCGATTGCGAAAAAAACAAGGGCCAGAGGAAGAACGTCTTGCGATAAACGCCCTGTTTGGCGGAATGGCCGTACACCGGCCAGACCTTGATGCCCGCCTCATCCTCGCCGCTGATCCGCGCGAAGAACGGCCAGAGGACATTGTCAACCCGGGTCCCCGCCTTTTCCGTCCGGCTGTAGAGGGGAAAGAGGGTAAAGCTTATGCGGTCCCTGCCGAACCAGTTGTAAAGCGTCCCGTGCAGGGGAAAAAACGCCGCATATCGTCCCTGCTCGGGGTCCTCGCCGTAGAAGAGAAACGGAAAGAGGTAGGACTGGTTGCGACTTCCGGCCTCACGCGGTCCGAAATCCGCGTGCAGCAAATGAAAAAGGTGGAAACGAACGACGCCTTTATCATTTTTGTGTCCAATAGCGGGATAGAGGATGTCGGTGCTGGATTCACCTTCATCGTCAACCGCTCGATAGAAAAACGGGCGGAAAGAATATTCCGTCTCGAATCCCTTGGTTTCGTACTTGAGGAACGGCCCCAACAGGTGCAGGCTGCTGTAGTCCGCAGAGGCCGAGGCACGATAATCGACCGCCGGCCACAGCGTGACCACGGAACCGTCATCGGCCGCCGCGCGTTCAGTATGCGGCAGCAGGCACAGCAGCAATATGAGCAAACATCTCATCATCGATCAGACCAGGAGGGAGGGTGCAAGCCGAATAACGTTGAATGATAACACGGAGGCGGCGGACGAACAACAGCCGGACATCCTGACAAGCAGCGGAACAGACAGGAATCACTCCTGTTTCGGAGCCTCACCCGGCTTCTCCGTCCGCTTGTTCGACCGACCGACCAGGTACATGATACCGTGGATGACACCGAAGATAAGGAGAATGAAAAAAACATCGCCGAGGCCGACGTTCTGCATAAAGTCCCCCTGCTGCTCAGAATGAATCGAGAGTGCTCCGGGCCAGTTCGTGGTCCGGGGCGATTGTGAGGGACCGGCTCAGAGCTTCGAAAGCGCCTGCCCTGTCTCCCGTTTCGAGACGACACCTGCCAAGCATATAGAAAAAGTCCGCGCTGGAAAACTCTTCGAGAAAGTCGTCGTCCACTTCAAGCCGTTCGAGCAAATAGAGCGCACGGTCGAAGTCGTTTTCACCGCAGGCCAACATGGCTTCACCGATCGCTTCCAGGTCGTCGATGCGGGGATGATCCGGGTACCCGACCTCTTCGCAGGCCCTGAGCTTCTCGGCGATCCGGTCGGCAGCGCCCGGGTCGTTCAATTGCGCAAGGAGACGCCGCAAGCGCACACAGGCGGACGGATAGTCACCGAACAGCAGATCGATCTCCGCCAGCAGGTTCAACGCCGAAGGGTGGTCCGGCAACTTCCGCACCAGCTCCAGGCCGAAGCGCATTGCATCGAGGAGATGCCGCCGGACGCGCGGCAACTCGGAGAACAACATCGCCAGGCCGTAATACCCTTGGGCCAATTGCCAGAGGAGCCCGGTATTTTCTGGTTCAAGCAGGCGCAAGACCCTCAGCCCGCTCAACTTGCGCAGGATGTAGGCCGGCTCAACCTCCTTGGCATCGAGCATCACCAGGTTGGCGGCCAGATCGGCCAGGAAATGCGGATAAGCATCCCTGAGGAGTTCCGCGTACTCGACACCGTGTGGACATTCGGGAAAGCGCCTGAGGTAATCATAAACACCGTTGCCGATCACATTGTCCGAAGGCTCCCGACAGGCCGCTTTACGCTCAAGGGGGAGCGGTATCTGCGGCAGGGGGACCGGAGTCTGGTCCGCGCCGGTTAGTACCGACCGGTCGTCCGGCGGCATCCAGAAACTGTAATGCTGCGGGTCGAGGTTGAGGTCCGGCGCAGCGCAGGAGTATTCGTTCATGGGCGACTCTTTCTCAGACGGGGCGAGTCAATATTTACGCGAGAGCCTGCGGCAGGTCAACCGTCAAAGTCAACGGCAATCAACGGTCGTTATGGTCTTTCCTGTTGTTCCTGCCGACAAATTTCGCAATCACGACCTGCAGCAGCAGGACGAGCGTTACCAGCAACATCGCACCGACAAGAACCAGCAGCAACCAGGACATTGGTCATACCTCGCAAAAGGGGTGCCGGACCCGTTGGCCGGAA
>JBFIMV010000099.1:0-7518 GCA_041611575.1 Desulfuromonadales bacterium
GACCAGGGCGGCCAGCAGGAAGATGCCGATCACCGCGGCCAGAGAGGTCGCCTGCCCCATCACGTGGGTGTAGATCATCAGGCCGACGAAGGCCGAGGCCGCCACCATGTCGCCGTGGGCGAAATTGATCAACCGCATGACCCCGTAGACCATGGTGTAACCGAGGGCAACCAGGGCGAACATGCTGCCGAGGGTCAGGCCGTTGGCCAACTGCTGAAGAAAAATATCCATAGTATTCCCGACACCTTTTTCCAGATGGAACTTTACCCGCCTGCTCAAACCGGAAGAAAAAAAGGGGGAGGAGCAAGCCTCCCCCCCCTTGTACAACTCAAACGTGATTACTGGACATACTCGTTGGCGTAGCTGCCGTCGGCCTGGATGCGCTTGACCACGTAGGCGCCGCCTTTGCGGTTGCCATCCTTGGCGAAGGCGATCGGGCCGGTGATGCCTTCAAGCGGCTGAGCCATGTTGTGCAGGTAGTCGGCGGCTTTCTTGGTGTCGAAGCTCTTGTTCTGCTCCATGGCATGAATGATGGCGCGCATGCCGTCGATGTTCATCAGGCCCCAGATCGAGGGGGGCATTTCGCCGAACTTCTTCTGGTAGTCGGCGATGAAGGACTTGGCGATCGGGGTCGGCAGCGCGGCGGGTTCCGGAACGTTGATGATGAAGGCGTCCTTGGCGGCGGAGCCGGCCAGCTTGACGAAGTCCGGGTTGTCGTTGGCGTCGCCGCCGTAGAAGTCGGCCTTGATGCCGAGGGCCACCTGCTGGGCGCGCATCAGACCGCCGTCGGAGTAGTAACCGGCGAAGAAGATCGCATCGGGGTTCTTCGACTTGATGTTGGTCAAAACCGGGGTGAAGTTCTGGGAGTCGGCCTTGATCTTGTCGCGGGAGACGACGTTGCCGCCCAGCTTCTTGATGGCGGCCTCGGTGGCGTTGGCCAGACCGTCAGCATAGGTCGAGAAGTCGGAGATGACGACGATGCGCTTGTAGCCCTTGACCTTGACCAGGTAGTTGGCGGCGAACTCGGCTTCGGCGCTGTTCGGGAAGGAGTTGCGCAGGAAGGTCCAGTAGCCCTTTTCGGTCAGGCTGTCGGCGGTGCCGTCGGAGGTCTGCAGGACGCCGGCATCAAAGTAGGTCTTCTGGGCAGCTTCGGCGCAGGTCGAGGTGTAGGAGCCGATGACCATCTTTACGCCCTTGTTGACCAGGTCCTTGGCGCAGATGGCGGCGGCCATGGCGGTGCCCTGGTCGTCACAGGTAATGACTTCGATCTGCTTGCCCATCACGCCGCCCTTGGCGTTGATCTGCTCGGCGAGCAGACGGGTGCCGTTGTCGATCCCCTGCCCTTCATTGGCATAGCTGCCGGTGATCGGGGCCTGGACACCGACCTTGAGGGTGCCTTCGTGATGAGCAGCGAAGGCGCTGCTCGCCAGAAGGACGGCCAGGATTGTTGCCAGAGACTTTTTCATGCTTTTTTTCTCCTTGTCTGGAATGTACGTGAGTCGACGGGATGTCGAAAACCCACCATTGATCAACGAATCAATCGCAACCGAAGGATTATATCACTTCATCTGAACTTAGCATCTGCAGAAATAATTCGCAAAGGCACTTACAGCAAGGCCAGTGCCAAACTCTGTTCTATGTCAACTTTTCCCCCTGAATTTAACGCGAAGTAAAGCTCGGGGGAACCTTCTGCAAACACCAACCTTACGAAACTTCTGAGAAAATCAGGACGAAAAGCAAACACATCCGGCGAGCAACGCGATTCGCCAAGACGCGGCCCAACGAAGCGGGGGACAGAAGATTTCCCGTCCGACCGGATATTCATGCGTTCTTGCATAGCCGCCCGTACCACACCGCACCGTCCGTGTGAGACCGTTCGCGCTCCCGCCCTAGAGCAGGTCATAGCGTTTGAGTTTTCGGGCGATGGTCGACTGGTTGACGCCGAGCGCCTCGGCGATTTCGGTCTGGTTGCGATAGCGCTCGCGCGCCCGCGCCAGCAGGTTGCGCTCAACCGTTTCAACGGCCTCCTGCAGGGATACGGTTTCCGGCCAGTCAATATTTTCCTTTATCCCTACCCGCACCGAACCGGCAACCTGGGTCGGCAGGTCCGACAGGTCGATCACCTCGGTCTCGGACATGACGACCAGACGCTCGCAGATGTTCATCAGTTCCCGCACATTGCCGGGGTAGGCATAGCCGGTCAGCGCTTCGAGGGCCTCGCGCGACAGGCGCTTCGGCGACTTGTTGAGCGCCGCAAAATGATCGATGTAGTGACGGATCAGCGGCACCAGGCAGTCGCGCCGCTCGCGCAGGGCCGGCACATGAATCGGAATGACGTTGAGGCGGTAATAGAGATCGAGCCGGAAACTCCCCCTTTCGACCATCTCCTCGAGGTTGCGGTGCGTGGCGGCCAGCACCCGCACGTCGAGCTTGCGCTCCTCGGTGCCGCCGACGCGCGTGATGCGCCCGTCCTCCAGAAAGCGCAACAGCTTGACCTGTGTGGCCAGGGGCAGCTCGGCAATTTCGTCGAGGAACAGGATGCCCTCGTTGGCCATCTCGAACTGTCCGGGCTTGCCGCCCGGGTTCGCCCCGGTAAACGCCCCCTTTTCATAGCCGAAGAGCTCCGCCTCGACCAGCGATTCCGGGATGGCCCCGCAGTTGATCTTGATCAGCGGCCGGCCGGCGCGACGCGAGTTGTGGTGAATCATATCGGCGATCACCCCTTTGCCAACCCCCGACTCACCGAGGATCAGCACCGAGGAATCGGCCGTGGCGACCTTCATCGCCTGGCGCAGCGACTTGATCATGTTCGGACTGCGGGCAATGATGCGCCGCGACTCCAGCTCCGCCTGCTGCATCTCCAGCATCTGGTGGCGGAACTGGTCCTTGATCGCCTCCTGGTTCTCCAGCTCCCGCTGCAGGCGGTCGATCTCGCTGATGTCGCGCTCGCTGACCACCACGCGGATCAGCTCACCGTCGTGGCCGAAGACCGGCGTGCCGACCGAGATCAGCTTGGCGCCGCCCGACAGGTTTTGCAGCAGGCTGACGGTCTTTTTCTGCAGGCTCGCCTCAAGGGCCGCAGAGCGGTCGACAAAACCCTCGGCGATCAGATCGCGCATGTTGCGGCCGACCATCTCCGCCGCAGGGCGCTGATGGATGCGCTCGGACGCCGGATTGACACGGATGACGTTGGCCTCGGCGTCGCAGACGAACAGCCCGTCGGAGGAAGAATCGATGATGGCGTGCAGTTCCAGGGTGAGCGCTTCAAAATCGCGCATGCGGCTGTCCGCCTCGGGAGGCTGCGGCGCCGGAGACAGCAGGCAGAGGGTCAGCGGCTGGCCCCCGGAAGTCTTCACCGCGCTGAGCAGCGCAAGATATGGGGCACCGGCACCGCGGCTGATCGTCACCGGTGGTGCAGGGGTGGCGCTGCGACGGAAGTTGCCGACCGCCTCGGCGAGCTTCGGCAGGTTGTCCGCCAGCCGGGTTCCGACCCGGACGTTCAGCTGTTTTTCGGCGGCCGGGTTGACGAAGACGACCCCGCCGCGCGCATCGCAGGCGAGCAAAGGAACGGACAGGGTGTCGAGGAACAGCGGGGCGAGGTGCTGCGGATCGGTTACAGGTGCCTGGTTCGTCATGGTCTACTCCCTGAAGCAACGGTGGCGTATATTATGCACGTACGCATCAGATATGCAACAGGGAATAGGTCATTAACTGAGGGTGACGGACAATGTCGGGGCGGTCGCCCCCCCGACATGAACAATCTACTTCTTCTCCTGCCCGAGCTCCCTTGAGCGCCGGGTGGCGACGCCGACCGCTTCCATCATCATGGCGCGCAGCCCTCGCTCCTCGAGGACGCGCATGGCGCTGATCGTCGTGCCGGCCGGGCTGCAGACCTTCTCGCGCAGCAGGGCGGGGTGTTCGCCGGTCTCCTTGACCAGGTGCGCGGCGCCGACCACGGTCTGCACCGCCAGGGCATGGGCGATATCGAGCCGCAGGCCTTCCTGCACGCCGCCCGCGGCGAGCGCTTCGATGAAGGTATAGACAAAAGCCGGGCCGGAGCCGGACAGGCCGGTCACCGCATCCATCTGGCTCTCTTCGACCCAGAGGGCGACCCCCACGGTTTCGAACAGGTGCTGCGCCAGGCGACGGTCGTCAACCGACACATGCCGGCCCGGACAGAGGGCGGCCGCCCCCATGCCGGCCAGCGCCGGCGTGTTCGGCATGGAGCGCACCACGCGCGGGTTGCCGGCAAGCCCCTCTTCCAGGGTCCTGGTCGTGACCCCGGCGAGGATCGAGATGAGCAGCTTGGAATGATCGAAGACCGGGACGATGTCTTCGAGGACCCGGTCGAGGATCTGCGGCTTGGTCGCCAGGACGATGACATCGCAGGCCTTGACCAGTTCGGCGTTGTCGGCGGCACTGGCCACGCCATAGAGTTCCTCGACATGCTGGCGGCGATGGTCGTTCGGTTCCGAGAAGAGGATGTCACTGGAGGGGAAACCGCCCTTCTCCAACCCCTTGATGAAGGCTTCCGCCATGTTGCCGCCGCCGATGAAGCCGATTTTTCCCACTGTGGTTAAAGGCACTGTCAGGTTCCTTTCGCTGCGCCGCAAGGCGCAGAATTGCAGCCGTTGAGTCAAAACAAGGGCGCAATGCTGCCCTCGCATGTTTCTACATCACGGCCGATAGCGTGTCAAATTGAAAACCCCTCTTGCCATTATCGGCACTTCGGTGCAAGCTGACGCCGCCATGGAACGTTCCGATCATTTCAAAGGGTTGCTGCTCACCTTCTGCGCCGTGCTGATCCTCAGCCCGGATGCCCTGCTCGTGCGCCTGATCGGCTGCGACGTCTGGACCCTGCTCTTCTGGCGCTGCCTGCTGACCGGCATCATGCAGGCCCTCTTCCTGGCGACGCACTACCGCAGCCGCCTCCTGGCGGCGTTTCGCAGCATCGGCCGGACCGGCCTCTATTCGACCGCCACGGTCACCATCGGCTCGCTGCTGTTCGTCAACTCCCTCAAGCACACGGCCGCCGCCAACACCCTGGTGATCCTCGCCGCCACCCCGCTCTTCAGCAGCCTGCTCAGTCGGATTTTCCTGCGCGAGCAAATCGCCCGGCGCACCTGGATCGCCATCATCCTCTGCTTTTCCGGCATCCTGGCGATCTTCTCCGGCAGCCTGCAGAGCGGCCTGCTGCTCGGCGACCTGCTGGCCCTGGGGGCGACCCTGATGTGGGGCCTCAACCTGGTGATCCTGCGGCGCGGCAAGGCGGTCAACATGATCCCGGCCAATGCCCTCGGCAACCTGCTGGTCGTACCGCTCGCGTTGCTGGCCGGAGCAGCCCCGCTCACCGTTTCCGCTGCGGACGCAGGCTACCTGCTGCTCCTCGGCGGCCTGGTCCTGCCGGTCTCCTTCGCCCTGATCACCCTCGGGCCGCGCTACCTCTCCGCCCCGGAGGTCAGCCTGATCCTGCTCACCGAGACGGTCCTCGGCCCGATCTGGGTCTGGCTGGTCATCCGCGAAGTGCCGCACGCGACCACCCTGGTCGCCGGTCTGCTGATCGTCGTCACCCTGGCAGTCCACACCCTGCTGTCGGTTCGGGCCCTGCGGCAAGAGCGCTCGACAGCCTCGCCCGCCTGACCATTCTCCCAAAATGGCTTATAATAGGAAATGTATGGCGGTTTTCACTGCCTGACGTCTTATTTCCATGCTCTCTGCCCGCACGGGCGAAAGAGAGGACGCCATGACCATTCTCCTGGTAATCGTCTTCATCGCCACCTTCTGGGGCCTGGCATACTTCCGGGTCAGCCTGCGCACCTGGTCGGTCGCGCTGGTCCTGGCCATCGGCCTGCTCTGTCTCCGGTTTTCCCTGCCGACCGGCACGACCCTCCTGGTCTTGGGGACGGCCCTGGCGCTGGCCGCCGTCTTTAATTTCGATCCGCTCAGGCGCACCCTGGTGACCCGCGCCGTGTTCAGCCTGTTCCGTCGCATCCTGCCGCCGCTCTCCGACACCGAACGTGAAGCCCTGGAGGCCGGGACGGTCGGCTGGGATGGCGAACTGTTCAGCGGCAACCCCGACTGGGACAAGCTGCTGCGCCTGCCGGCACCGGAGCTCACCGCCGCCGAGCAGGCGTTTCTCGACGGCCCCGTGGAAGAGCTGTGCCGCATGCTCGACGACTGGCGGATTGTCGAACACGAGAAGGGCCTGCCACCCGATGTCTGGGCCTTTCTCAAGGAGCAGCGCTTCTTCGGCATGATCATTCCGCCGGAATACGGCGGCCACGGCTTCTCCGCCCTGGCCCACTCGGCGGTGATCATGAAGCTGTCGAGCCGCAGCATCACCGCGGCGGTCACCGCCATGGTCCCCAACTCCCTCGGCCCGGCGGAGCTCCTCCTCCACTACGGCACCCAGGCACAGAAGGACCATTACCTGCCACGGCTGGCGCGCGGCGAGGAGATCCCCTGCTTCGCCCTGACCGGCCCCGAAGCGGGGAGCGATGCGGCGGCGATGCCCGATCGCGGGGTGGTCTGCAAGGGCGACTTCGATGGCCGGGAGATCGTCGGCATCCGCCTCAACTGGGAAAAACGCTACATCACCCTCGGCCCGGTGGCGACCCTGCTCGGGCTGGCCTTCAAGCTCTCTGACCCCGAACACCTGATCGGTGATCGAGAAGAACTGGGCATCACCCTGGCGCTGATCCCCACCGACACGCCGGGCATCACCATCGGCAGCCGGCACAACCCGCTCGACATCCCCTTCGAGAACGGCCCCAACTGGGGCAAAGACGTCTTCATCCCGCTCGACTGGATCATCGGCGGCGCCGAGCGCGCCGGGCAGGGCTGGCGGATGCTGATGGAGAGCCTCGGCGTCGGCCGCTCCATCTCCCTGCCGGCGCTGAGCACCGGCGCCGGCAAGCTCGCCTGCCGGGCGACCGGGGCCTACGCCCGCATCCGTCGGCAGTTCCGCATTCCGATCGGGCAGATGGAGGGCGTCGAAGAGGCCCTGGCCCGGATCGCCGGCCTGACCTACCAGATGGAGGCGGCGCGCAGCCTGACCTGCGCCGCCGTGGACCGCGGCGAAAAGCCTGCCGTATTGTCGGCCATCGTCAAGTACAACCTGACCGAGCGGATGCGCCGGGTGATCAACGACGCCATGGACGTCCAGGGCGGCAGCGGCATCTGCCTCGGCCCGCGCAATTTCCTCGGCCGCGCCTACCAGTCGATCCCCATCGGCATCACGGTCGAGGGGGCCAACATCCTTACCCGCACCCTGATCATTTTCGGCCAGGGGGCGATCCGCAGCCATCCCCATGTCCTCATGGAGATGCAGGCTGCGTCAAACCCGGACCGCGCCGCCGGGCTGCTGGCTTTCGATGAGCATTTCTTCGCCCACGTCGGCTTCACGGTCAGTACGGCGGCCCGGGCCTTCTGGTACGGCCTGTCCTGCGGCCGGTTGCTGCAAGTCCCCGAGGGCCCCTGCCATCGCCTCCTGCAGCGGGCCAGCCGGCTGAGTGCCGC
>JBFIMV010000100.1:0-7507 GCA_041611575.1 Desulfuromonadales bacterium
GCCGGTCAGTTTTTCGACTATGCCGTTTTTCCAACCGCGCACCTGGTCAATGTCAATTCTGGGTGGAGCGAAAGTGACGCCGATGACCGAAGATTCCGCCGCTTCGGTCACGACCTTGGCGACATGCAGCAGGGCTTTCGACGGGATGCAGCCGCGGTAGAGACAGACGCCTCCCGGGGCGGCTTCCGGATCGACCAGGGTGACGGCGAGTCCCAGTTCGGCGGCCTTGAAGGCGGCCATGTAGCCGCCCGGTCCGGCGCCGATCACGACCAGTCCGGCCTGCTGCGGAATACTGTCAGTCTGACTCATGGTGTTCATCCTTCATCGCCAGGTGGATCGGGTGTTCCAGCGCCGTGCAGATCCAGCGCAGGAAGCGGGCGCCGTCGGCACCGTCGATCACCCGGTGGTCGTAGGTCAGGGAGAGCGGCATTACCAGCTGCGGCTCGAATTCATGGCCGTTCCACACCGGCTGTACCTCTGATCGGGACACGCCGAGGATTGCCACCTGCGGAGCGTAGACGATGGGCGTGAAGGCCGTGCCGCCGATACCGCCGAGGTTGCTGATGGTAAAACAGCCGCCCTCCATTTCGGCCGGACCGAGCTTGCGCTCGCGGGTACGGGCGGCGAGCCGGTTCAGTTCCCCGGCCAGGGTTTCGATCCCCTTGCGATCGGCGTCGCGCAGCACCGGCACCAGCAACCCGCCGGGGGTGTCGACGGCGACGCCGACGTGGATGTAGTCCTTGAGGACCAGCTCCTTGCCGGCCAGGTCGAGGCTGCTGTTGAACTGCGGGAATTCCCGCAAGGCGATGGCGCAGACCTTGACGAGGATGGCGGTCATGGTGAGCCGGTCATCGGTGGCCGCATGCGTGTTGAATTCCTTGCGGAAGTCTTCGAGATCGGTGATGTTCGCCCGGTCGTACTGGGTGACCATCGGGATGGTCGACCAGGCATACCCCATGGCATCGGCGGTCAGCTCGCGCACCCGCGTCAGCTTCTCCCGGCGGACGCCGCCCCAGGTGGAAAAGTCGGGGAGGGGGCGCTGGGCGTGCAGGCCGCGGAACTCGCCGACAGCCTGGCCGGCCGGGCCGCCGCCGGTCAGTTTCTGCATCGTTTCCTTGACGAACAGCCGCACGTCCTCGGCGCTGATGCGGCCGCCGGCACCCGTACCCTGCACCTGGTAGATATCGACGCCGAGGTCGCGGGCCAGGCGGCGCACCGACGGTGCCGCCGGGGCGACCCGGTCGTCGCGCCGCACGCCGGTCAGGTCGATCTTGTTGCCGTCGGTGACGGCCGGCGGCAGAGGGGGCTCTCGCGGCTTTTCAGGGGCAGGCGCAGGTTCCGGTTTGTCCGCAGCCGGCTGCGGTGCGTCTGCTTCAGGCAGCGGCTCGGCGGTTTCCGGTTCTGCGGCTTCCGGTTCTGCGGTGTCCTGCTTCTTGTTTTCAGCTGCTTCGAGCAGCATGATCACCGCACCGATCGCCACGCTGTCGCCTTCGGCGACTTTGATCTCGCTGATGGTGCCGGCGGCAGGGGAGGGGATTTCCACCACGGCCTTGTCGGTTTCGAGCTCGAGCAGCGTCTGGTCGGCCGCGACCTTGTCGCCGACGGCGACGCTGAGGGCGATCACCGTACCGGCTTCGATGCCGTCGGAGACTTCTGGGACTCTGATTTCCAGTGCCATGGGAATCCTTAATCCATGTTGGGGTTGAGTTTGCCGGGGTCTATGCCCAGGTCCTTGATCGCTTTGGCCACCCGGTCCATGGTGCCTTCGCCTGCCAGGGCCAGCTGGTGCAGGGCGGCGACCACGATGTAGCGGGCATCGACTTCGAAGAAATCGCGCAGCGCCTCGCGGCTGTCGCTGCGGCCGAAGCCGTCGGTCCCCAGGCAGTGCAGCGGACCCGGGAGCCAGCGGGCGATCGAGGCGGGAAGAACCTTCATGTAGTCGCCGGCGGCGACGAATACGCCCTGCTCCCTGGACAGCAGGCTGGACAGGTAGGGGGTTTTCGCCTTCTTCTTCGGGTTGAGCAGGTTCCAGCGCTCGCATTCGATCGCATCGCGGTACAGCTCCTTGTAGCTGGTGACGCTCCAGACGTCGGCGCCGATCTTGTAGCTCTTCTCCAGCATCTCCTGGGCCTTGAGCACCTCGTTGAGGATGGCGCCGCTGCCGAGCAGGTGGACGCTCGCCGTCCCCTTTTTCTTCTGGCTCGAGCGGTAGCGGTACATCCCCTGGATGATCCCTTCGCGGACGCCGGCGTGCTTCGGCATGGCCGGCATCAGGTAGGTCTCGTTCATGACCGTCAGGTAGTAGATCCAGTCCTCCTGGTGGCAGTACATGCGGGTCAGGCCGTCCTGTATGATAACGGCCAGCTCGTAGGCGAAGGCCGGGTCGTAGGCCCTGACGCGGGTCGGGGTCATGGCCAGCACGTGGCTGTGCCCGTCCTGGTGCTGCAGCCCTTCGCCGGCCAGGGTGGTGCGTCCGGCGGTGGCGCCGATCAGGAAGCCGCGCGCCCGGCTGTCGCAGGCCTGCCAGATCAGGTCGCCGACCCGCTGGAATCCGAACATGGAGTAGAAAGTGTAGAAGGGGATGGTCTGCACGCCGTTGCTCGAATAGGCGGTGCCGGCGGCGATGAAGCTGGCCATGGAGCCGGCCTCGCTCAAGCCCTCTTCGAGGATGGCGCCGGTCTTCTTCTCGTTGTAGAAGAGCAGGCTCCCCTTGTCGATCGGGTCGTAGAGCTGGCCGGCGTGGCTGTAGATGCCGGCCTGGCGGAACAGCGCCTCCATGCCGAAGGTGCGCGCCTCGTCCGGCACGATCGGCACGATCAGCTTGCCGATCTCCGGGTCGCGCAGCAGCTTGGCCAGCAGGTGGACGAAGGCCATGGTGGTGGCCAGTTCGCGTTCGCCCGAACCGTCGAGGTACTCGCGGATCAGCTCATCGGTGCGGCAGGCCATCGGCTGGCTGCCGGAGAAGCGTTTCGGCAGGCTGCCGCCGAGGGCTGAGCGCCGCTCCTTGAGATAGCGGATCTCCGGGCTGTCGTCGGACGGCTTGTAGAAGGGGGCTTCGGCGATCTGGTCGTCGCTGATGGGAATGTTGAAGCGGGTGCGGAACTCCTTGAGCTCCTCCTCGTTGAGCTTCTTCTGCGAGTGGGTGATGTTCTTGCCTTCGCCGGCCTCGCCCAGGCCGTAGCCCTTGATGGTTTGCGCCAGGATCACCGTCGGCGAACCCTTGTGCTCGAAGGCCGCCTTGTAGGCGGCGTAGACCTTGTCCGGGTCGTGGCCGCCGCGGGTCAGGGCGCCGAGCTGCTCGTCGCTGTAGTTCTCCACCAGCTTGAGCAGCTCCGGGTACTTGCCGAAGAACTGTTCGCGTACCCGGGCGCCGTTGCCGAGGGTGAAGTGCTGCATCTCGCCGTCGAGCACCTCGTCCATGCGTTTGACCAGCAGGCCGGACTGGTCGGCTTCGAGCAGCCGGTCCCAGTCGTCACCCCAGATGACCTTGATGACGTTCCAGCCGGCGCCGCGGAAGGCTGCCTCCAGTTCCTGGATGATCTTGCCGTTGCCGCGCACCGGACCATCGAGCCGCTGCAGGTTGCAGTTGACGACGAAGATCAGGTTGTCGAGATGCTCGCGTGATGCCAGGGTGATGGCGCCGAGGGACTCCGGCTCATCCATTTCGCCATCGCCGAGCATCGCCCAGACCTTGCGCCCGCTTGATTTGCGCAGTCCGCGATCGACCAGGTAGTGATTGAAGCGTGCCTGGTAGATCGCCGTCAGGGCGGTCAGGCCCATGGAGACGGTGGGGAACTCCCAGAACTCCTTCATCAGGTACGGGTGAGGGTAGGAGGAGAGGCCGCCTTCCGGGGCCAGTTCGTTGCGGAAGCGCTCCAGGTCCTGCTCGGTGAGGCGCCCTTCGAGGAACGCCCGGGCGTAGACCCCCGGGGAGGCGTGTCCCTGGAAGTAGACCATGTCGCCGAGGAAGTCGTCGGTGCGGCCGCGCCAGAAGTGGTTGAAGCCGACCTCCCAGAGGGTGGCGGCCGAGGCGTAGGTCGAGATGTGGCCGCCGATGCCGGCCGACTCGCGGTTGGCCCTCACCACCATGGCCATGGCGTTCCAGCGGATGATCGACTTGATGCGCCGCTCTATCTCGCGGTTACCCGGGAAGACCGGCTGCTGCTCGCGGGGGATGCTGTTGATGTAGGGGGTGTTGGCGGTAAACGGGATGCTGACGCCCTGCTCCTGGGCGCGCACCTGCAGCAGGCGCAGGAGCTGGCGGACCCGCTCCGGCCCTTGCGAGTTGAGCACGTAGTCGAGCGATTCACGCCACTCGCTGTTCTCGATGTCCTGGAGTTCCCTGTTCGGGGGGGGCTGGTCGTTCATGGTGTCTGCTCCCTGGTAGCTGCGGAGAACTGACTGCTTCGTTGGCTCCGCCATGTCACGCAACGAATTAATCATACCTGACTTTTCTGGTTTGGCCATTGGTATCTTGTCTGAAACTTGACTAACAGAATTGTCGCTGGGTCATGTCAGACAAAGAGTTAGGGCAGCGCAGAGGCTTGTTTTTGCAACTATTCGATTGCGCATAAATATTATTCATTTTCGGATAATGAACTCTCAACCCGTCCGGTCGCCGCCATCTTTGCCCTCTATAATTCAGTAATTCAAGGCGGTTGGAAGTCGCGTCATTTCCGCTTCACTTGGTATCCTTCTTGCTGCCCGATAAAACCCCTGGGACGGCGACTTGTATCGCGACCACCGAACGCAGTAAACTTAAACATTGTGTGATTGCACATCGAACCGCATGAACCCGAAAGGCAAGATCGTGACCGAGATAAACGAAGGGCTGATCGCCCCACAGCGCAAGCCCGCGGCCGAGGGGAACTTCTATTCCGAAAGCAAGGGTGCTGTCGGCCCGGGGATGAACCCGCGCATCCAGCGGCTGCGCAAGCTGAGTGTCGATACCCAGCCGAGCCTGTCGATCGAGCGCGCCCTGCACGAGACGGCCTTCTACAAGGAGAACTACGGCAAGTACTCCGTGCCGGTGCTGCGGGCGCTGAATTTTCTCGATCACTGCAAAAAGAAGACGATCTATCTCGGCGACGATGAGCTGATTGTCGGCGAGCGTGGTCCGCGCCCCTGCGCGGTGCCGACCTTCCCCGAGCTGACCTGTCACAGCGTCGAGGATTTTCAGGTCCTCAACACCCGTGAGCAGCAGCGCTACACCATCAGCGCCGAGGACATCGAAACCTATGCCCGCGAGGTGATCCCCTACTGGCAGGGGCGCACGGTGCGCGAACGCATCTTCGGTCATGTCCCTGCCGAGTGGCGGGCCGCTTACGAGGCCGGTTTGTTCACCGAGTTCATGGAGCAGCGCGCCCCCGGCCATACGGCGCTGGACGGTCAGATCTATCGCAAGGGGATGCGCGATTTCAAGGCGCAGATCGCCGCCGAAATCAAGGCCCTTGACTACCTGAACGATCCGGAGGCGACCGATAAATTCGAAGAGCTCAAGGCGATGGACATCTCCTGTGACGCGGTGATCCTGTTCGCCGAGCGCCACGCCGACCTGGCGGAAGAGCTGGCTGCGAGCGAGAGCGACCCGCAGCGCGTTGCAGAGCTGAGGAAGATCGCCGAGGTCTGCCGCCGGGTGCCGGCGCATGCGCCGCGCACCTTCCACGAGGCAATCCAGATGTACTGGTTCGTCCACCTCGGCACCATCACCGAGCTGAACGGCTGGGACGCCATGAACCCGGGGCATTTCGACCAGCACCTGGCGCCCTTCTACGAGGCCGGGATCGCCGCCGGCAGCCTGACCCGCGACCAGGCGAAAGAGCTGCTCTGCTGCTTCTGGATCAAGGTCAACAACCACCCGGCGCCGCCCAAGGTCGGCATCACCGCCCGCGAGAGCGGCACCTACAACGACTTCACCAACCTCAACATCGGCGGCGTCACCGGCGACGGCGAGGACGGCGTCAGCGAGGTCTCCTACATCATGCTGGAGATCGTCGAGGAGCTGCACATCCTGCAGCCGGGCAACGCCGTGCACGTCAGCAGCAAGACCCCCGACCGCTTCCTGCATGCTGCCTGCAAGGTGATCCGCCAGGGTCACGGCTACCCCTCGATCTTCAACCCCGACATCTATGTCCAGGAGCTGCTGCGCCAGGGGAAGTCGCTGCGCGACGCCCGCGAAGGCGGGTGCAGCGGCTGCATCGAGGTCGGCGCTTTCGGCAAGGAGGCCTTCATCCTCACCGGCTACCTGAACGTGCCGAAGATACTGGAAATCACCCTGAACAACGGCATCGATCCGCTGAGCGGCAAGCGGGTCGGCATCGAGACCGGTGAGGCGCGCGATTTCCAGAGCTACGATGAGCTGTACGCAGCCTTCAATAAGCAGCTCAATTACATCGTCGACCTGAAGGTCCGGGTCAGCAACTACATCGACCGCATGTTCGCCAAGTACGCCCCGGCCCCCTTCCTGTCGGTGGTCATCGAAGACTGTATCAGCAAGGGGAAGGACTACTATGCCGGCGGGCCGCGCTACAATACCAACTACATCCAGTGCACCGGCCTCGGCACGGTGACCGACAGCCTGTCGGCGCTGAAGAGGCACGTTTTCGAACAAAAGACCTTCAGCATGGAGCGGTTGCTCGACGCCGTGGCCAAGGATTTCGCCGGCGAGGAGTTCCTGCGGCAGACGATCCTCAACAAGACCCCCTTCTTCGGCAACGATGACGACGAGGCCGACGCCATCGCCCTGCAGGTTTACGCCGACCTGCTGGCGGCCATCGACGGCAAGCCGAACACCAAGGGCGAGACGTTCCACCTCAACATGCTGTCGACCACCTGCCACATCTACTTCGGCAAGATGCTCGGCGCCACCCCCAACGGTCGTTTCGCCGGCAAGTCGATCTCCGACGGCACCTCGCCGTCCCACGGCGCCGACACCCACGGGCCCTCGGCGGTGATCCGTTCGCTCGTCAAGCTTGATCACACCCTGTCGGGCGGCACCCTGCTCAACCAGCGCTTCCTGCCGAGCCTGCTCAAGCGCGACGAGGACATTGTCCGGCTCGGTCAGCTGGTACGCAGTTACTTCGCCATGGGCGGGCACCACATCCAGTTCAACATCGTCGACACCGCGACCCTCAAGGCGGCCCAGAAGTCGCCGGAGGATTACCGCGACCTGCTGGTGCGCATGGCCGGCTACAGCGACTATTTCAACGACATGAACGCCGACCTGCAGCAGGAGGTGATCGAGCGCACCGAGAACGAGTCGTTCTGAGATGGAGCAGGGCCTGGTCTTCGACATCAAGCGTTACGCCATCAATGACGGGCCCGGAATCCGCGTCACGATTTTTCTGAAAGGCTGCCCACTCAGCTGCCGGTGGTGCCACAACCCGGAAAGCATCTCCCCGCAGGTCGAAAAGTTGTTCACCGCCGAGCGCTGTATCGGCTGCGGCGAGTGCGTGCGGGTCTGCCCGGTGCAGGCCTGCCGCCTGTCGTCGTCGGGGATTGACACCGA
>JBFIMV010000101.1:0-7483 GCA_041611575.1 Desulfuromonadales bacterium
GATGGCGCTCGACACCGACCTCGGCATCGATTCGATCAAGCGGGTCGAGATCCTCTCGGCGCTGCAGGAGCAGCTGCCGGAAGCGCCGGCGGTCAAGCCGGAAGACCTCGGCAGCCTGCAGACCCTCGGCCAGATCGTCGCCCATCTCGGCGCCGGTATGGCGCCGTCGGCCGCCGCGGTTGCCGTTCCGGCCGCGCCCGTTGCCGACAGCGGCCGGGTGACGGAGGTTCTGCTGGCGGTGATCGCCGAGAAGACCGGCTACCCGGTGGAGATGCTGGAGTTGGAGATGGCGCTCGACACCGACCTCGGCATCGATTCGATCAAGCGGGTCGAGATCCTCTCGGCGCTGCAGGAACGCCTGCCGGCGGCGCCGGCGGTCAAACCCGAACATCTAGGCACTCTGCAGACCCTTGGCCAGATCGTCGACTTCCTCGCCAGCGTCTCGGGAGCGGTGGAGTCAGCTGCGCCGCCATCCGCACCCCCTCTTGTCTCAAAAGTCGGAACCGGGGTGGAACGCCAGATCCTCAAGCTCGTGCCGCTGCCCGCAGTGGCGGAAGATACTCCGTGCGAACTTGCGGCAGGGGCCCCGTTCTGGGTGACTGAAGAGGGTTCGGAACTGACTGCGGCTGTCTGTCGCGAGTTGGAAAGATACAAGCTTTCACCGATCGTTATCGTGCCTGGCGATGCACCGAAAGATGTGCCGGGCAACCTGGCCGGTCTCCTGCTTCTGGCTCCCTCCGCCGGTGCGGATGATGCCTTTCTGCAGCAGGCGTTTCTGCTGGTACAGCAGGCCGAATCGGTGCTGTCGGCCACGGCCGACCGCAGGGCGGCGCTGCTGGCTGGTGTTTCGCGGCTCGACGGCTGTTTCGGCCTGGGGCGTGGTCCATCTGCAGGCGATGTGCTCTCGGGTGGCCTGGCCGGTCTGGTCAAAACCGCCGGCCACGAATGGAAGAAGGTGCAATGCAAGGCTCTTGACCTGGCATCGGGGCTGGATGATGTCGTGGCCGCCGCCCGGCGGCTGGTTGCTGAGCTGTTCACCGACGGCCCGTCGGAAGTCGGCCTCACGGCGACCGGTCGGAGTACTCTCAAGCTGGTCGATGCGCCGTTGTCCAAGGCAGAACGTCAATCGCCGGTCGCTTATGGCGACGTGGTGGTCCTGAGCGGTGGCGCACGCGGCGTCACGGCCGAGGCAGCGGTGGCCCTGGCCGCCAGCCGGGCGACCCTGCTGTTGCTCGGTCGTTCTCCGGCCCCCACGGCCGAGCCGGACTGGCTGGCCGGTCTGGAGGGCGATGCCGCCATCAAGAAGGCGGTCCTGTCTCGGGCGACCGGCCCGCTCAAGCCGAAGGAGGTCGAACAGCAGTGCCGCGAGATCCTGGCCAACCGCGAAGTCCTCGGCACCCTGCGGCGCATCAAACAGGCCGGTGGTCAGGCCGTGTACCGCTCCGTCGATCTGCGCGATGCGGACGCTGTGGCCGTCACACTGTCGGAAGTACGCGAAGAGTACGGTCCGATCCGGGGGCTGGTGCACGGCGCCGGAGTCCTGGCCGACCGACTGATCCGCGACAAGACTCTCGAACAGTTTGACCAGGTCTACGGGACCAAGGTCGATGGCCTGCGCCACCTGTTGGCCGCCACGGCGCAAGATGATATGCGTTTCATGGTCTTCTTCTCTTCATCGACCGGGCGCTTCGGCCGGACCGGCCAGGTCGACTACGCTGTGGCCAACGAAGTGCTCAACAAACTGGCCCAGGCCGAAGCCCGTCGCCGCCCGGACTGCCGGGTGGTGTCGCTCAACTGGGGCCCCTGGGACGGCGGCATGGTGACGCCGGCCCTCAAGAAGGTCTTCGAACAGGAAGGGGTGGCCGTCATCGGTCTGCAGGACGGCGCCGCCTACCTGGCGGACGAAATTGCCACGGCCGCAGGCGGTCCGGTGGAGATCGTCGTCCTCGGCGGCCGCGAGACGGCACAGATGGCCGAAGAATCCCAGTCGCATGAAAACATCTACGTCTCCAAGGCCTTCGACCTGGAGCTCTCCATCGACCAGTACCCATTCCTCAAGTCCCACGTGATCGACGGCAAGGCCGTGCTGCCGATGGCGGTGATCATCGAATGGATGGCCCACGGCGCTCTGCACAACAACCCGGGGCTGAAGTTCCACGGTTTCAACGATCTGCGTGTTCTCAAGGGGGTCACCCTAGAGCCGGGGCAGAGCCACACACTGCAGGTGATGACCGGCAAGGCCTTCAAGAGCGACGGGGTTCACGTCGTCCCGGTCGAACTCTCGGGGGTGGCAGCCAACGGCCGACAGCATGTTCACGCCCGTGCCCGCATGGTACTGGCGGCCAGGCTGCCGGAAGGCAAGGTCGCGACCGAGCGACTCGAACTGCCGGTCTACGCCCACCCGCCGAGTGAATTCTACCGGCCGGAGCGGCTCTTCCACGGGCCGGATTTCCATGGCATCCGCGAAGTGATCGGTTGTGCCGCCGAGGGTATCACCTCGCTGGTCCGTCCGGCACCGCGCCCGGCAGAATGGATCAACCAGCCGCTGCGCAACGCCTGGCTAACCGATCCGCTGGCGCTCGACAGCAGCTTCCAGATGATGATCCTCTGGAGCTTCGAGCGCTACAAGGCCGGCTCACTGCCGGTCTTCGCCGGCCGCTACCGCCAGTACCGCGACCGCTTCCCGGACACCGGGGCTGAGATTCGCATTCGCGTTACCCGCCAGAGCGCCAGCAAGGCCGCGGCGGAGATCGACTTCGTCGATGCCGCCAGCGGTGCCCTGATCGCGCGCATCGAAGATTACGAGTGCGTGATCGACGCCTCGTTGAACGCCAGCTTCCAACGCAACAAGCTGCAGGGAGCCGCCTGAGTATGAAGCACGGCAAATCGGTTGCCATTGTCGGGGTCGGCGGTCTCTTTCCCGGATCACCGACCCTGGACCGTTTCTGGGAAACGATCTCCGACGGCGTCGACACCGCCCGCCGTCCGCCCGCGGGCCGCTGGCTGCTTGACGCCGACGCCGCCTACGACCCACGGGTCGGCGCTCCGGACCGGATTTATTCGGTCAAAGGGTGTTTCCTGGACGACGAGGCCGATCCCTCGGTCATCGAGGGGCTTGCCATCGACCCGGCTTTTCTCGCCGGGCTGGACCCGATGTTCCGCCTGCTGCTGCGCGTCGGCCGACAGGCGTTTCAGGATGGCCGTACCGGCGCTCTCGATCGTGACCGGGTCGGAGTGATCCTCGGCAACCTGGCGCTGCCGAGCGAGCAGTCGTCTGCCCTGGCGAGAGAATATCTCGGCCGTACCTTCGAGGAAGCTCTTTTGGGCCCGGACGCCGTGAGCGAAGAGACGCCGGTTGCCCCGCTCAACCGCTATGTTGCCGGGCTCCCCGCCGGTCTGCTGGCCAAGGCCCTGGGGCTCGGCGGCACCTGCTTCACCCTTGACGCCGCCTGTGCCTCGTCGCTCTACGCGATCAAGCTGGCGGTCGACGAACTGGTCGCCGGCCGCGCCGACGCCATGCTCACCGGTGGTCTTTCCCGTCCCGATTCGCTCTACACGCAGATGGGTTTTTCCCAGTTGCATGCCCTGTCCGCCACGGGGACCTGCTCGCCCTTCGACCAGAACGGCAACGGCCTGGTGGTCGGCGAAGGGTGCGGCATGTTCCTGCTCAAGCGCACCGAAGATGCGGTGCGGGATGGCGATCACATCTACGCCGTGATCCGTGGTATCGGCCTGTCCAACGATCTGGGCGGCAGCCTGCTGGCGCCGGCTTCCGAGGGGCAGCTGCGCGCCATGCGTGACGCCTACCGCCAGGCGGGATGGTCGCCCGCCGACGTCGACCTGATCGAGTGTCACGCCACCGGGACACCGGTGGGGGACGCCGTCGAGTTCGCCAGCATGAAGACACTCTGGGGCGGTGACGGATGGGAGGCGGGCCAGTGCGTCATCGGTTCGGTGAAATCGAATATCGGCCACTTGCTGACGGCTGCCGGTTCCGCGGCTCTGGTAAAAACCCTGCTCGCGATGAAGGCGCGGACCCTGCCGCCGACGGCGAACTTTGTGTCGCCGGCCAAAGGGGTCGAGCTGGAGAACAGCCCCTTCCGCGTTTTGACCGAACCGCGCCCCTGGAAGGCCCGCAAGCGGGGCGAACCGCGCCGTGCTGCAGTGAGCGCCTTCGGTTTCGGCGGCATCAACGCCCACCTGCTAATCGAAGAATGGATTCCCAAGAAGCCGGAGAAGAGCACGCTCGCCTATCACCCGTCCTTCAAGAAGAAGAACCAGCCGGTCGCCATCGTCGGCATGGGGGCCTGTTTCGGTCCCTGGGATGGCCTCGAGACTTTTCGTGGCCGTGTTCTTGGCGGCGAGCCACAGATCGCGTCGACCGTGCCGAATTGCTGGTGGGGAGCCGAAAAGGGGCGCTGGTTCAGAGCAGCGGGGCTGCATAAGACGAGTTTCAAAGGTTATTTCGTCCCTGAAGTACAAGCAGCGCCCGGTGAATTCCGCATCCCGCCGCGTGAGGTCGAAGAGATGCTGCCACGCCAGCTGCTGATGCTCAAGGTGGCCGACCAGGCGATCCGTGATGCGCGGCTGAAAAACGAGGACATGCTTTTTACCGGTGTCTACATTGGAACCGGTCTCGACCTTAACGCCACCAACTTCAGCTTTCGCTGGTCGATTGAGCGGGCCGCGCGTCGTTGGGCGGAGCAGCTCGGTCTCAACTTGAGTGAAGCGGAATTGACGGACTGGATCGCGAGCCTGCGCGAGGTGGCCGGCCCGGCGCTGACTGCGAACCGGGTCATGGGGGCGCTCGGCAGCATCGTCGCCAGCCGGATCGCCAAGGAATTCCGTGCCGGTGGGCCGAGCTTTACCCTCTCGAGTGAAGAAAATTCCGGACTGCGGGCCTTGGAGGTCGGCGTGCGCGCGCTCCAGGAGGGAAGCATCAACCGGGCTCTGGTCGGCGCCGTCGATATGGCTGGCGACCTGCGTTCGGTCCTCGGTCAGCATGCTTCACGCGCTTTTTCGGCGAGTGGAGTCGCCCGGCCGTTCGATCGTGATGCCGACGGCAGCGTGATCGGCGAGGGGGCGGCGGCGGTCGTGCTTAAGCGCCTGGAAGACGCCAAGCAGGACGGTGATCGGATTTATGCCGTGATCAAGGGTGTCGGGACGGCTGTCGGTGGGGCGATCGAGGCGACCCTCCCGGCCGCGGACGCCTACAACCTCGCCCTTGAAAGGGTCAAACGGGAAGCGGGTGTCGATCCGGTCTCGGTGAGTTACCTCGAAACCCACGGCAGCGGTCACCCCGCCGAAGACCGGTTGGAAATCGAATCTCTGGGAGCATTCTTCGGCGGCGAGAGAACATCGAACCCCTGTCACATCGGCAGCGTCAAGGCGGATATCGGACACGCCGGCGCCGCAGCCGGTCTGGCATCACTGGTCAAGGCGGCACTCTGTCTCGAGCAGCAGGTTCTGCCGCCGCTGCGGAACCTGCGCAACCTGCGATACGAATGGATTCGCGGCAAGCGTGTTTTTACTGCGCCGGTTGCGCCGCAATTCTGGTTGCGCAACCGGGCCGAAGGTCCGCGGCGGGCACTGGTCTCCTCTCTCGCGGTGGACGGCAGCTGCTCGCACGTCCTGCTGGAAGGTTGCGAAGACAAATCCGGCCGGGCACTCTCGCAACCGGCGGCACGACCTCTTGGTTCGCTCGGAGAAGGCCTCTTCGCGCTCGAGGCCGACGATGTGCCGGGACTGTTGACACGTCTCAGCCTGCTCCGGAAATTTCTCTCCCGGACGGAAGAAGACGATATCGACCGGCTGGCTGCCCGCTGGCTCGCCGAAAACCCGACTCAGCCTTCCGCTGTCCGCTGTGTTGCCATGGTTGCAGCCGGGCGCGAGGAACTTCTCGCCCAGCTTGAGCATGCCGAAAGGGCGCTTGCCGGCCATCCCGACCGGCCATTCGGCAGCAACGGTGGCGCCCTCGCCGGCCACTTGCGCGACCGGCTCTTCTACACGCCGCGGCCGTTGGCCCCGGGTGGCAGGATTGCCTTTGTCTTCCCCGGCTCCGGCAACCATTTCGCCGGCATGGGCCGTGCGCTTTCCGCCCGTTGGCCGGCGGTCTACAACCGGCAGGATGCGGGCAGCCGTTTTCTGGCACGGCAGTTCCTGCCGCAGCACTTCTGGCGGGAGACCCTGGCCGAGTCGCTGCACGACGACCACAACGCCCTGGTGATCGCCCAGGTCGCCCTCGGCACGGCGCTCAGCGACCTGGTGCGCAGTTTCGGCGTCGAGCCCCAGGTGGTGAGCGGCTACAGCCTCGGTGAATCAGCCGGGCTCTTCTCCTTCGGCGCCTGGCAGGACCGGGACGGCATGGCGAGCCGCCTGGCCGAATCATCCCTGTTCACCGAGGAACTGGCCGGTGCCTGCAAGGCGGCGCGCAAGATCTGGGGGCTGAAGAGCAGCGAGACCGTAGACTGGGTGCTGGGGATCGTCGACGCCCCGGCGGCTGCGGTAAAAAAAGCACTGGCCGGCAAGTCGCGCGCCTACCTGTTGATCGTCAATACTTATCGCGAATGTGTCGTCGGCGGCGATCGTACACAGGTCGAGGCGCTGGTCCGCGAGCTCGGTTGTCATTTTTTCGTACTTCGCGGCGTCACCACGGTGCATTGCGAGGTTGCCGAACCGGTTGCCGAAGCGTATCGCAACCTGCATGTCTTCGAAGCCACGCCGCCACCAGGGGTCACATTTTACAGCTGCGCCCTTGGCAAGAGCTACTCCGTCACCAGCGACAGCGCCGCCGATGTCATCCTCGCTCAGGCGCTTGAGACGATCGACTACACGCGGGTGATCGAACAGGCCTATGCCGACGGTGTGCGCCTCTTCCTCGAGATGGGGCCCGGCAACTCCTGCAGTCGCATGATCACCAGCATTCTCGAAGGTCGGCCGCACATGGCCCGTGCCGCCTGCGTACCTGGCCAGGACGCGGTCTCGCTGCTCCTGCGGCTGCTCGCCCACTGCCTCGCCGAACGGGTGCCGGTCGATCTGGCGGCGCTTTATCCCCCGGTGGTCAGTCTCCTTCGCGAAGAACCGAAAGGGCGCATTCACACGACCATCGGCGGCTTGACGTTTGCGCCTGACCTGCCGCCAAAGAAACCGCCGGTTGTCGCTGCGGGGCCGCCATCCCCCGTCAAGGTCGATCCGTTGCCATTGGCTGCGACCAGTACCGTACCAGTTGCCGAACGGGTCGAGACTGCTGACAATCCGCTCGTGGTTCAGTTGGCCGAAACGGCCGCCCGCAGCGCCCGGGCCCACGAAGCCTACCTTCGCTTTTCCAAATCACTGGAGCAGACCCTGGCGGAAAACATAACTCTGCAGATGGCGTTATTGCAGCAGATGGTGGCGAATGGCGATTCTCTGGGACTGGCTCCGCAGGGGCCTGTCTCCGTCGCTGTCCCTGTCCAGGGCCCCCCCCCCCCCCCCCCCCCCCCCC